>JAJFIN010000173.1 GCA_021774955.1 Alphaproteobacteria bacterium
GCCATCCCGGCTGGTCTTATGGAAATCCTTCGCATCAAGGGCCTTGGCGCCAAGAAGGTTAGGACGCTTTGGCAAAAACTGGGCATTACGACGATCAAAGAGCTCGAAGAAATGGATGCTAAACGCAAATGGGTTCCCTACATTGACCCAATTGACGTGCGTTACAATTCGTTTGAACAAAAACCGATTCCGTCAAGCCAAGCGGTGATGTTTTGCCTCATGGATGTTTCCGGCTCAATGGGTGAGCGAGAAAAAGATCTGGCCAAACGGTTCTATATTCTGCTCCATCTATTTTTAAAACGGCGCTATGAGAAGGTTGATATCGTCTTCATCCGACACACCCATACGGCCCAAGAAGTTGATGAAGAAACCTTCTTCTATAGCAGACAGTCAGGTGGCACGATTGTGAGTACCGCCCTTGATGTAATGTTGGATGTTTGGAAAGACCGATATCCAGTCGACGAATGGAATGTTTACGCGGCGCAAGCGTCAGATGGATATACACAATCCGGTGACGCTGCAAAATGTGTGCAAATGTTAAACGACGACATCCTTCCCCATTCCCAGTATTACGCCTATATCGAAATCCTCGACGAACGCGAAATGGAAGTGTTCAACGACGAAGAAAGTGGTGCTGAATTGTGGCGTGCCTATCGACAGGTCCACCATGATTGGGACAACTTCGCGACAAAACGCATATCCAAACCGGCTGATATTTTCCCGGTATTCAGAGAATTATTTGCGAAAGACAAGGAAGAGACATGTTAGATCAAAAAACAGGTCAACTTCTCTTTGAGAGTGTTGAATGGGATTTCGAAAGCCTGCAGCGTGTCTATGATGCAGTCGAAGATATCGCCCTCAACGACCTTGGTCTTGATGTTTATCCAAATCAAATCGAAATCATTTCAACCGAACAAATGTTGGACGCCTATTCGTCACACGGCATGCCATTGATGTACAGCCATTGGTCGTTCGGCAAAACATTCGCGCGCGAACAACATATGTACGAAAAAGGTTATCAAGGGCTGGCTTACGAGATTGTGATAAACTCAAATCCGTGTATCAGCTTCCTGATGGAAGAAAACACGATGACCATGCAAACCCTGGTCACCGCGCATGCTGCCTTCGGTCACAATCACTTTTTCAAGAATAATTACTTGTTTCGACAATGGACCGATGCTGATGCCATTCACGACTATATGGATTTCGCCAAAAAATTCATCATCAAATGCGAGGAAGAATATGGGTTTGATGAGGTAGAAAAGACGCTCGATTCAGCTCATGCCATCATGGATCAGGGTGTGTTTCGCTACGAACGTCAACCCCATCTCAGTGAAGAAAAAATGAGAGAACGGTTGCGCCGTCGTCTCGCCTACGAACGCGAAACTTTCAATGATCTATGGCGAACGGTTCCCAAACTGTCATCAGTTGAAACTGAAATCGGAGATGGAGACGACGAACAGATTGCCAATGCCCTGGATTTACCAGAAGAGAATCTGCTCTATTTCTTAGAAAAGCACAGTCCGGTTCTTGCTCTTTGGCAGCGAGAGATCCTCCGTATTGTGCGAAATGTCTCTCAGTATTTTTACCCACAGAAGCAGACCAAAGTGATGAACGAAGGGTGTGCAACTTTTGTCCACCATTATATTATGAACGAGCTTCATCGACGGGGACAAATCACTGACGGGTCTTTCTTAGAGTTCACGCATTCCCACACAAATGTAGTTTTGCAACCAGATTTTGATGATCCACGCTATTCTGGGATCAACCCTTATGCATTGGGTTTTGCTATGATGTGCGACATCAAACGGATCTGCGAGAACCCAACCGAAGAAGACAGAGACTTTTTCCCAAACTTTGCGGGCAACGAGGATTGGCGTGGAGTGTTGAGGGATGCTTGGGAAAACTTCCGCGACGAATCATTCATATTGCAATTCATGAGCCCAACGATCATGCGGGATTTTCGGTTGTTCGCTCTCCATGACAGCAGCAAAGAATCTTTTTATGCGGTATCCGATATCCATGATGAACGTGGTTATCGATCGGTACGCGAGCGGCTTGCGGCACAATATGACCTTGGCAATCTCGAGCCGAATATCCAGGTGGTTAAAGCCAATATGAAAGATGATCGGAAGCTCACGTTAAAACATATGAGCTATAGCGGGATCCCTCTTAATAACGAAACCAAAGATGAGGTGCTGAAACATGTACGCCGTCTCTGGGGCTACGATGTTGAACTTACATCCGACCTTTCCGAAGCAGCCTGAATGGGTTAGATCTTCACACATGGATCTTGTTTCAACGTTGATCATATTGACGCTTTCGGGCGTCATATTTTTTTGGGCGCGCTACCGCGACGGGCAACCGCCAAACTTGGAAAATGTGCAACTCATCCCCTATCGCACAATATGCATCGTCACTTTGATCATCGCCTTTTTTATGATCGTACATTTGGTCAATATGGCAGGCTTAGAAACAGGCAACCTGCAGCGCTAATTGTTAGGCGCGTATTCCCTGTGCTTTTAGACCAGCGAAGATATCTTCCAACAATTGCTCCATCTGCACCTTGTGCGTTCTGAAAGAAAGAACTGCAATTCGAATGACGAAGATCTCATGCAAATGTGTACCCGAGAGATTCACGCGCTGTTGAGCATTGATGAACTGAATTAATTTGCGCGTAGTGCGATTGCGTTGTTCGAGTGTTTGTCCATTGTCTGCTACCGCAAACGTGCATATGGAAAGCTCCGTTGGGGCAATCACCTCGAGCTCTGGAATGGCAGCAATTTCTCGCTCAATCCATTGCGCTAGATCTAATTTCTCATCCAAACAATCGCGAAAGACACCAACGCCATGCAACTTCATCGGCAACCAAACACGCAGTCCGCGGAAGGGTCGTGTGAGTTCCGGTGAAAATTCGCAGAAATCAACTAGGTCATTGTCGTCTTGCAAATCAGGCATATAGGCAGCATTGGAGCGATGGGTTTCTCTCAAAGTCGATCCATCTCGTACAAGCAGCGCGCCGGTCCCATAAGGCAAGAACAGCGCTTTATGCGGATCCAAGACGATTGAATCGGCCCGATCAATACCCCGGAGGGTTTTTTGTCCACGTTCCGTCAAGCAAAAGAAACCACCATAGGCACCATCTATGTGGAACCAAAGACCCTCTTCCTGACAAAGATCAGCCAGCTCTGGCAAGGGATCAACAGCACCGCTATTGGTCGTTCCGGCGCTGGCTCCGACAAACATTGGGGTCAGCCCGCGCGCGCGATCTTCCATGATTGCCTCACGTATTTGATCTGGACAGAGACGATAGTTTTCATCACCCCGTATCTCTCGAATATTGGCAGATGGAAACCCGGCAAGGCGCGCGGCCTTTCCTAAACAATGATGGATTTGATCGGAAATGTACAAAGTGCCTTTGGAAAAATTATCGCCGAGCTGGCTTTGCCGTGCGGTTATCACAGCGCTCAGGCTTGCCATCGATCCACCGGAGGTTAAAAATCCAAGCGCCTTTGGTGAATAGCCAACAATCTCGCAAAACCAACGGACAACATTGGCCTCAATTGCATTCAGCGTTGGTGAAACAGCCGCGACGCCTAAATACCGGTTCATACTGTCACCAATCAAATCAGCAATGGCAGCATGGAACAATCCACCACCAGGTATATATCCCATGAAGCCAGGCGCAGCTGTGTTTAGACTGTTAGGCACACCAGCCTCGAAGATATGATCTAGAAGTGCTGCGAAGTCTGTCGAGTTTTGCGGAATTTGTTCGACTAGCGCGGCCAAATCTTCTGGGCTTATATCCTCTGAGCCATCCATCTTCTGATCGGGAAATGTCGTCAGCAATCGTGTAATGCGATTCATGGCCTGGTCGACCATTTCGCGCATTTGGATGGGTGACAACTCTAATGAGCCAAGTTCGAGATCGGTCACATTTCACCTTACTAACCAATTTGGGCAGCCCAAACACTGTCACGTCTGTCTCACTCAGACCCATAGGGTGCCCGCTGATTTAGGATGGAGCGGATGAAGAGAATCGAACTCTCGTCGTAAGCTTGGGAAGCTTCTGCTCTACCATTGAGCTACATCCGCCGACTACCTTAATCATACCATAAGTTGTTCAATCTCAAAATATGGGGTTGAGCGGGTGGTCATTATGTGAGGAAAGGCTAGCGCGTACCGAATTTCCTCGAACCATGTTCTTCAATAATCCATCGCGTGATTTCATTGAGTGCGGCTGGAGAAAACGAATTCTCAAGCGATGCGTATTCGGTCGGTAGACCGGTTTCCGCCTCTTGCATCAGATGATTGGCGCCAGGTAGTGTCACTGCTGTTACGTTAGACATGAAGTTGTCACTGAGTATCTTCTCGATGTTTGCCAGATGATATTTCGGTGGGGCAACAACATCTTTCGAGCCACCAAGTACCAAAATTGGCACATTCAAAGATCCGTATGTCGCCGCCGGATCGAACAATACATTCGAGCGATACCAGGGGCTCAAAAACATGTCAACGCGCCCTTCGAGATCTTTAGGTACAAATTGATAAGGGGGCACGAGCGCCCTGCCTGGCCCTTCAAGAAACTCGACCATACGCTCGCGCGTGCTCGGATCACTGGGATCGCTTTTGACAATATCGATAAATTCCGCAAATAAATTGCGATAGTTTTCAGCGCGCGGCCCGCTAATACTAGATAGAGAGAGCGTCGTTTCCAATTGCTGCTTAAGTGCTTCCTCTCCCGGTAAGCCGGGTGCGGACACAAGAATAAGAAAAGAAACGTTTTTGTTAGCCAGCGTTGCTAATGCGCCAACTGCGCCACCCTGACTCATGCCAAGAAAACCAATAGCATCTGAGCTGATTTTCGACTCCGCCTGAAGGCTAGCGCCAACAGCAAGAGCATCTGTGCTCAGATCATCCCAGCTTGATGCGAAATAGTCGCCGGTCGAAGCACCGATACCACGGTCATCAAAACGTGCAACGGCGATTCCGCCTCGGGTCAGGTGATCAGCGAGAACATGAAAGCCAACATGGCCAGCGAATGCTTGGTTGCGATCATTTGGACCCGCAACGGATAAAAGTATTACTGCCGGGAAAGGCCCATCTCCGTTGGGAATTGTTAACGTACCGCCCAATGTTATATCTAGGTCTCTGTTTTCGACAGCAATCTCGCGCACTTCATAATCAAAAGGAGGTGTCGGGGTTTGGGGTTTCATCGGCGGCTTAAACGGCACCCGCTCTGCGAGAAAGAAAAAGGCAACAGCTGAGCCCAGTAACATCATGAATAAAAACGCTGGAAACAATCTGCTCACGCTTATCTTCTCTTTGTCATTTGAGGATTTTGATCATCTCCAGTAAACAGAAACGCATCGTGAATGTCTGCGTCGAGAGCAAGAGCAATCCGATAGGCAAGCGTGATACTTGGATCGTGCCGGCCATTTTCAATCGTATTGATTGCTTGGCGTGAAACGCCTACGGCCTCAGCCAATTGGGCTTGGGACCACTTTTTCTCCGCGCGTAAAACGCGAAGCCGGTTCACGATCGTGCTTGCCATGACAACCCTCCGTAAACCATCAGAAATACTGCTATGGCGAGCACCCAAAGATTGGTGGAAATTACGGGCGCTACGATATCGAAAGCCGAAATACCGTACGAGAAGAATCCTGTTGCGACAGCGCTTGCGGCGGCAGCTTGTAAGGCAAATTTACGCGCCACTTCATCACGCGATACGATGAAGGCCACAACCAATATGGTGAGACCTGAAAGAGTGACAATGGACCCTGTTCGAGCTAGCTCAGCAGAAAATGGCATTGCCAACTGACCGGAAAATGAAAGATAGAGCAAAGCGTGAAGGCTATAGAGACCCAAGAAACCCAACACCCAAACTATATTTTTTCGCATGGCCAACATCCCAATAATTACCGATGTTAATGACACCTATCGTACTTACCCGACTATTTGTCAAGTATATTTGTCTTTTTGTCGTAATAAGTGTCATAATTTGCGAAGACTCACTCTCCCAAGTCGACAAAACTTGCACCGAAATAGGCTTGAATATGCGGTCGGCTGTTCTCTTTGTACTGATTTACTTGATCAAGCGAGCAAGGCGACTAGGAAGTCATTCCAATACAGCCACATACAATTACGTCACTCTTTCGTGAATTTGAGGCGAGAGGTATTCCATTAGAACCACAGTGCCTGTTAGTGTCCGCAGCAATGAACCAGATCAGTAAAACCATCGAACCAGCTCGCGCATCGCTCGACCCGCGCAAATTTACTGACCCGGATGTGACCGCATCCGGCGCGGTGCGGGCAAGTGTTACTCTCGGAAAACTCGAGACGCTTTGGTTTAACACTGGAACCTTGTGCAACATTGAGTGCGGCCATTGCTACATCGCCTCAAGCCCAATTAATGACCGGTTGAGTTATCTCACCCTTTCTGACGTGTCCTCCTTTCTCGATGAAATCGAAACGCTCGGTTTAGGTACGCGCGAAATTGGCTTTACCGGTGGTGAGCCGTTCATGAACCCTGATATTTTCGCTTTGCTT
This sequence comes from Alphaproteobacteria bacterium, assembly GCA_021774955.1. Taxonomy (GTDB): domain Bacteria; phylum Pseudomonadota; class Alphaproteobacteria; order M2410; family M2410; genus JAJFIN01. The sequence goes on from JAJFIN010000173.1 coordinate 6,550, forward strand.
GAAGCTTCTCTCAAACGGGGATACGAGGTGCTGGTGCTCACCAACGCGATGCAACCGATGCAGCGCAGTCCCATCCAGAACCGTCTATTGGAACTCAACGCGGTCTATGGTGATAAATTGACATTACGTGTGAGTTTAGACCATTACACAGCGGCAAAGCACGATGTCGAGCGCGGGCCAGGCGCCTTTAGTAAAACGTTTGAGGGCCTACAATGGCTCGTTGATCATCAATTTTGCATCGACATCGCGGGGCGCACTTGTTGGGATGAATTAGAACCCTTGTCGCGCGCTGGTTATGAGCGATTGTCTGAAGATCTCGGCCTCACAATCGATGCCTATGACCCGACCCACCTGATCTTGTTCCCAGAAATGGATGAGAACATAGACGTACCAGAAATCACGACCGAATGCTGGGACATCTTGGGTAAGAATCCAAGCGATGTTATGTGCGCGTCAAGCCGGATGATCGTTAAACGGAAAGGTGCGTCGCAGCCACAGGTTCTGCCGTGCACGCTTCTGCCTTACGATACTCAGTTTGAAATGGGTGAGACTTTAGCTCAATCATTAACCCGAACTCGCGGCGCCATCGACCACGGTGCGGTGAAACTCAATCATCCGAACTGCGCCAAGTTTTGTGTTCTGGGTGGCGGGTCGTGCACTGTCAGTTAGATTACGCTTTGAAATGTTTCGACAATTTCAAACCCTGGCTCTGATAGTTTGAACCGGCACCTTGGCCGTATATCACATCTGGCCGCTCGGTCATGGGCTCAAAGACGAGACGGCCGACGGTTTGGTTGTCTTCTAAAATGAATGGCACATCGTGGCTGCGGACTTCAAGGACGGCGCGCGATCCGGCCCCGCCTGATTCAGAATGGCCAAAGCCCGGATCGAAGAAGCCTGCATAGTGCACGCGAAACTCACCAACGAGTGGATTATAGGGCACCATTTCAGCGGCGTAGGCTGGCGGAATGTGGATCGCCTCTTTGGACACCAGAATGTAAAATTCATCCGGGTCGAGTATCAAATGCTGGCGTTTGTCGATACTCAGTGGCTCCCAAAACTCGTGCAACGGATGAACACCAGGCTTATCAATATCGATAAGTCCGGCATGGCGCTTGGCACGATATCCCACCAGACCGGTTTCACTGTTTGGTGAGAGATCAACCCGGCAAGCGATGCCATTGTCAATATCGACATCGCCGTCTATCAGCGTTTGATCAATCTGCAATCGCGAAAGCTCTACATCAGAAAAAATCGGAGATCCACGACGCAACCGCAATTGGTTAAGCCGCGACCCCGCACGGACGAGAATGCTAAACGTCCGGGGGCTGATCTCTGCATAAAGCGGACCTTTGTAACCCGCTTCAACTCGGTCAAACTCGACGGCGCCATCGGTGATGAGCCGCGTGAACACATCCAACCGACCGGTTGAGCTTTTGGGATTGGCGATGCCAGATAACCGCTCACCCAACGCCACACACTCCATTAAAGGCACTAAGTATACACAGCCCGTTTCCAAAACAGCGCCATTTGAAAGGTCGATTTCGTGTAGCGCCAAGTCACGTAGTTTTGCCTCAACACTTTCACCCCTGCCCGGTAGAAAGCTCGCCCTAATGCGATAAGCTTTCGGTCCGAGGCGCAGATCAAGGCTTGCCGGTTGGATCTGATCGTCGACAATGCGTGGCACGGCGGAAAGTGTCCCGTCACGCACGAATGCACGCAGTGTTTGGCAAGGGAGAATGCCAATCGAACGCGCCGCACTGGAGGCTGTACTGGTGTTGGCGATACTGGCGGGTTCACCCATAGACATTTCATTCCTTCGGCTCTGGCGGGCACTAGCCCTACCGTCCCGTCCCCCTGTGCGCAAGGAGGTCTCTAATCTCTTGATATGACTTGTAAACCTAAACCCCGCTACGTGGTCATCACAAGGTTCTGTTTCACCGATTCGCGTTATCGCCTATCACACATTATGTTCGCTTGACCTTACCCTTGGCACAAACTATGAAAGCCCGGTGGTGATTTGGGCCGGCTGGCTTGCTACCACGGGGAATAATCCCTGAAATGCTAAATAGGTCGGGCGTCCTTGGACCCGGCTAACGTGCCGGGTTTTTTTATGAGCGTTCAAATGACAGACAAGAATAACAAAAACAACGATGCACGATCTTGGCGACCTCAGACCCAAATGGTCCATGGCGGAACCTTACGGTCGCAATTTGGCGAGACCAGCGAGGCGATCTTCGCCACATCTGGATATGTTTATGATTCCGCTGAACAGGCTGAAGCTCGCTTCAAAGGCGAGGACCAAGGCTTTCAATACAGCCGCTTTGCCAATCCAACTGTTGCTATGTTTGAGCAGCGAATGGCGTTGCTGGAAGGAGCGGAAGCCGCTTTTGCCACAGCCACAGGCATGGCCGGTGTCACGGCAGCCATTCTCTCTCAGGTTTCAGCGGGCGATCACATTGTAGCAGCACGTGCGCTGTTCGGCTCATGTCGCTATGTGATTGAAGATCTGTGCCCACGTTTTGGGATTGATGTAACGCTAGTCGACGGTGCAGATAATTCTGCATGGGAACAAGCGATTCAGCCCAACACTAAAGCGTTCTTTCTTGAAACGCCTTCTAACCCAACCTTATCCATTGTTGATGTTGCACATGTTGGGAAACTTGCTTCAAGTTGCGGTGGTCAACTCGTTGTCGACAATGTCTTTGCAACACCCGTGCTCCAAAAGCCCCTCCAACAAGGTGCTCATGTGGTGGTTTATTCGGCAACCAAACACATTGATGGCCAAGGACGTTGCCTAGGCGGTGTTGTGCTGGGTACTGAAACCTTCATCAAAGAGACATTGCTTCCTTTTGTTCGCAATACGGGTCCTGCCTTGAGCCCATTTAATGCTTGGATCATGCTCAAAAGTCTGGAAACCCTTGACCTTCGTATTCAACAACATTGTTCGAACACAGAGCATGTCGCGAACTTCCTAGCCGCGCAACCGGATGTCGAAAATGTTTTGTTTCCCGGACGATCCGATCACCCACAACACACACTTGCGATGCAGCAAATGACGCGAGGTGGCACCATGATCGCATTTACGGTTAAGGGAGGAAAAGACGCCGCCTTTCAACTAATGAATTCGCTTGAAATCATCAAAATTTCAAATAATCTTGGTGACGCAAAAAGCCTTATTACGCATCCCTCAACGACGACCCATCAACGGCTCAGTCTAGAAGCCCGGGCTGAACTTGATATCTCCGACAATATGTTAAGGCTTTCCGTCGGGCTTGAAGATTCTCAAGATCTCTGTGAGGACCTGGCCCGCGCGTTGACCCGATAGTTATTGTTCAATCCTCTGCTTGATCCTGTGTCGTAAACACCGCATATGTAGGTCATGTACACAGCCACTACACAATCCATTCGCGTAACGGTTACGCCCGATTACTTAGAAGATGAATCTGAACCGTCAGAGAATTATTTCGCATGGGCTTATACCGTTGAAGTAGAAAATCACAGCGAAGAAGTGGTGCAGCTGATCTCGCGTTATTGGCGTATCACTGACGCGGTCGGCCGGATCAAAGAAATCCGTGGCGCCGGTGTTGTCGGTGAGCAGCCAATATTGGAACCAGGCGATGCGTTTGAATATACCAGTTGGACCCCGCTTGAGACGGTGTCTGGGATCATGACGGGCTCCTATCAAATGAAAAGCCATGACGGCCAACAGTTTGATATCGAAATACCGGCGTTTTCGCTCGACAGCCCCTACGAAGTAAAACGGCTTAACTAGCGACATAATCATTCAAATGTCTGTGAGTGGACCATACAATTCCCGTTTTTGTGCGCGATGAACTTTGGTAACAGGAAAGAGGTTCTGTACGACGCGCTCTTGCTCTAAGATACACTCGTGATTGACTGGCATTCGACCAGTCTAGCGCGCAGGGTAATGTCCCTTGCTATTGTGAGGTCTTTTAATGACACTTGCAATGGACTTCGGAGCGAAGAGGTGGACATCCTGCGCCAAAAGTAGGATGAAAACATTGGCACAATCTACCGAGAAAAATGTAGCTTCAATAGCCAAGCGCCCTTCACGTGAAGAAGCAGAAGAAGCTATTCGCACCATCCTCATGTGGGCAGGAGACGATCCGGATCGTGAAGGTCTGCGAGATACCCCAGCGCGCGTGGCGCGTGCTTATGAAGATTGGTGTTCTGGATTTAATGATGATCCATTTGAATTTCTCGAACGAACTTTTGAAGAGGTCGGCGGATACGATGAAATGGTGGTGTTGAAGAACATTCCATTTGAATCACATTGTGAACACCACATGGCGCCGATCATTGGCAAAGCCCATGTTGCCTATCTGCCGGACAATCGTGTCGTCGGTATTTCCAAACTAGCCCGGGTTGTGGAAGCCTATGCACGACGTTTTCAAGTTCAGGAGAAAATGACGGCACAGATCGCCAAATGCATTCAAGATGTTCTTCAGCCACGCGGCGTTGCCGTGGTGATTGAAGCGCAACATCAATGTATGACCACACGCGGGGTCCACAAACCAGGCGTCTCAATGGTGACCAGCATGATGCATGGCGCATTCCGCAACGACCCCATGACAAGGCGTGAGTTCCTTACCATTATTGGTAATCCCGTTAGTGTCGTGAACGATTAGTCGACCTACTTCCCAAACAATGGCGGATAACGGTCTTTAGCGCATCTGGATTCCGCGCTTTCTTTCTTGACGGCGACGCCAATCACCAATAGCCCTTTGTTTGGTTCTAGACGGCAGGGAGCGTCCTTCACGTGCTCGACATTCGGCCGATCCTTCTTGTTATCGGTATCCTCCTAACGACATTGGGTATTGCTATGGTCATCCCGGCTTTGGTGGACCTGGCCAGCGATGAAGCTGACTGGAAGGTCTTTATCGTTGCGGCGGGTGTCACAACATTTGTCGGTGCGAGTTTAACCATTGCGACATGGGGTTGGCGCGGCACGCTCGGGCTTCAACAAGCCTTCCTTTTGACGACGCTTTCTTGGGTCATGCTGGTCGTATTTGCTGCCCTGCCGTTTGTCTTTTCAGATCTTAAACTGACCTATACTGACGCATTTTTTGAGGCAATGTCCGGTCTGACAACAACTGGGTCAACGGTTATTACCGGCCTCGACTATGTACCACCTGGCATTTTGTTGTGGCGAGCCCTGCTACAATGGCTGGGCGGGATTGGTATTATCGTCATGGCAGTCGCTGTATTGCCGATGCTGCAGGTTGGTGGCATGCAACTTTTTCGACTGGAATCGTCGGATACCTCGGAAAAAATTCTACCGCGCGCGACGCAGATTGCTGGCTCGATCATTACGCTATATCTTGTACTCTCGATGCTCTGCGCATTGTGCTATTATTTGGCGAATATGAATGCCTTTGATGCGATTACGCACGCAATGACAACCATTGCAACGGGTGGCTTCTCAACCAAAGATGCTTCACTGGGAGGTTTCGATTCCTCCGCTATTGAAACCGTGTCTATCATCTTTATGCTGATCGGCTCCATGCCGTTTGTGCTCTATCTGCAGGCTATTCGTGGAAAACCTGGGAGCTTTTTCCGCGACACGCAAGTGCATTGGTTTATCGGCACCGTCACCACCATTGTCAGTGCGTTCACGATTTATCTCGTCATCGCAAACATCAATGGCGGTACAGATGCCTTTCGTCACGCGGCATTTAACGTCATCTCAATCCTTACGGGGACCGGTTACGCAACGACAGATTATGGCTTGTGGGGCGGGTTCTCAGTCGTTGGATTTTTCTGTCTGATGTTTATTGGGGGCTGCGCCGGTTCGACTTCGTGCGGCATCAAAATTTTCCGCTTTCAAGTGATCTTTCAAGCCATGCGAGTGCACGTCTTTCGTATGATCCATCCTCACGGTGTTGCGGCACCAAAATACAATGGGCGCACGATAAGTGAATCGGTGGTTTCGTCGGTTGCAGCCTTTTTCTTTTTGTTTTTTGTTTGCTTTGCCGTTCTTGCTGTTTTCTTGTCGTTTATGGGCTTGGACACCTTAACGGCGTTTTCTGCTGCCGGAACAGCGATCGCTAATGTTGGGCCGGGTTTGGGTGACATTGTCGGACCGTCAGGAACTTTCGCTCCCTTGCCTGCCGCTGCTAAATGGCTCATGTCGTTCGGCATGTTGTTGGGACGATTGGAAATCTTCACCGTACTCGTACTTTTCACACCGGCTCTGTGGCGCATTTAGTCGGGGAAAAACACGGCGTTGGCAAGCGCTAGTTGATGCTCGCAGGCACATCTTCGGGGGTGAACTTGTATTGCTCACCGCAGAATTCACAGCGGACACTGATCAATCCCTCTTCGGCCATACCTTCAAGGTCCGTAGGAGGAAACCCTTTGAGCATCGTCGAAACGCGCGCTCGACTGCAATTGCATCCAGCGCGAATTTCTCTGTGCTCGAACACACGCACGCCGTCTTCATGATAGAGACGGTATAAAAGAGATTCTGCCGTCAGCGTGGAATCCAGTAATTCGTGATCTTCGACCGTGTCGAGAAGGATTTTCGCATGCGCCCATTGTTCAACGGGGTCTTCTCGTTCTTTTTTTCCTGCGCCTGGTTTTGGGACATGCTGAAGCATAATCCCACCGGTGCGCCATGAATGATGTGGTACACTTTGCTCCACGCGCTCAAAACTTTCTGCCACAACAGATTTAATGGAAGTTGGAAGTTGTTCGGATTGACGAAAATAGGTTTGTGCCAGTTCACTAATATTGTTTCCTTCAAGAGGCACAAATCCCTGATAGCGTTCCGTTTCTGGTCCTTGATCGATGACCAGGGCCATATGTCCCTGCCCCAACAAATGCTCGACACCTGTGTCCGTCTTCGACTGAATGTCGATTTCGAGTAAATTCTCGTCAAAATGGGCATATCCGCGAATGGTGCCGGGCGTGAAAAAATCCGCGACCAACATCGATAGCGGTCCGTCACTTTTAATTTGTAGTGACAATTTGCCCTCAAATTTAAGAGAGCATCCGATCATGACAGCAATACTCAGCAACTCTCCCAATAGCACTGACACGGATTGCGGATAATCGTGACGTCCCAAGATCTCATCACAGGATGATCCCAGGCGTGTTAGGTACCCTTTGACATCAACCCCTTCTATTTGGAAGGGCAGGCACATATCGTTCCAACTCGGCGTGGGGCGCACTATGGTCACGACAGGCACCAAGCCAAGATAGCCTTTTGAGCATGAAGTCGATTTTCTGCTTCTTCAAACACCACAGATTGTGGGCCCTCGATAACTGAAGTCGCCACTTCTTCTCCTCGATGAGCAGGCAAGCAATGCATAAATATTGCGTCTTTGTCCGCATACGCCATCATTTGATCATCAACTTGATAAGGCGTGAGAAGAGCGCGGCGTCTTTCACCGTCTTCGTCACCCATTGAAACCCAGGTATCGGTGAGAACGCAATCTGCTTCCGATGCCGCCTCTTTTGGATCCGTGGTCACAACGAGTTGTGCCCCCTGATCCCTTGCCCAAGTAATGAGAATTTGACCCGGTTGGAATTCATCGGGGCAAGCAAAATTTAACCGGAAACCAAACCGAACTGATGCTTCTATCAGGGTCGACGCCATATTGTTTGCACCATCCCCAACCCAGGTCAGCAAACGATCTTTGATC
>JAJFIN010000174.1 GCA_021774955.1 Alphaproteobacteria bacterium
CCGCATGATCGTCGGGTCTTTGGGCAAGGTATCAAACCCATGCGTGGTCATAACACAGCGCGGGCAGGTCAGTTCCACTTTCAAAACCGCCTCGCCAATCTTCACTTGTTTGCCAATCCAGTTTTGCTCCGGAAACGGACCTTCACCGTCCACATCGATCAAAATATTGGGGCGAAAGCGACGGACATCAAATTCTCCCTCGGGATGCAGACGGCCCATGCTGGCCAGGGATTGACGGCTCATAAACATGATCGGAAAAGCATCGAAATAAGTGCCGGGGGGTGATTCATAGGTCATCAATTCTTCTGGGAAGGCACCAAGGTCGGGCAGCGGCTCATCTGGATTGCGGGCAAAAATCGATCGCAGTTCGGTTTCCAGATCGTCGCTCAACGGCGCCCCACGGGTGTAATGTTCAAGCGCATCAGCGGGCAGGAGCGGCCACACCGTCACCTCGCTTTGCAGCGTTTCTGAAATCGCCGCACCGGCGTCCTCGTTATCGGTCATGATTTTTTGACCCGAGGGCAGGGTGATCTCAGCCGGCGATGATCCGGTGCTAGCGGGTTCATCGAGATAGCGTGCGGAACATTGCATCAAACCGGCAAAGCGTTTGCCGCCTCGGATACCGCCGCGTTCCTCGTCGCGCACCGCCCAGGCCCGGTCGCCGGGAATGCCCGCTTCGCCAAGCGTAATCGTCTTGCAAAGCTCGCCACCCATGCTTTTTACCGGATAGCGATAGAGTTCGTGTACGTTGTTTGTCATTGTCTCGCCCGTTTTGTTGCTCAAACCTGAGTATAGCAAAAATTTGCCCCGGTGAAACCGAGTTGATTTACCTCGACAATTTTGGGTAGGTTGTCACGTTAGGGTGAAATAGAGGCACATACATACGCGACGTATTTCGATTTATTTCATCACGGCGTTTTTCTTGATCGGCGGCACGGCTCATTTTGTTGTGACAGATTGGTTTATCGCCGCCATGCCATCTTATCTCGGTTATCACCGAGAACTGGTCTTAATCTCGGGCGTCTTTGAATTGATGGGCGCGATTGGATTGCTAATACCGAGCACGCGTCTCATCGCCGGTTATGGCCTGATGGCCCTCTGCGTCGCCGTCTTTCCCGCCAACATCAACATGGCCATGAACCCGGAATTGTTTCCAACAATGTCTGAGACAGCGCTCTATCTGCGGTTACCGTTGCAGCCTCTCCTGATATTACTGATCTGGTATGCTATCGGCGAGGAACGGGCGAAGTGTGCGGAATAATTAAAGGGACAGTTTACTTAATTAAGTTTCTAGCCCAAATTTCCAAACTTTCTGGGGGATAATTAAATAAACTGTCCCTTTAATTATGTACTTTGGGTCCCGGTTTTCGCCGGATCAATTGTCGTCCGGTCTGGGCCTCTAGCGCCTTAACATATTGCTCTGGTCCGAGAGGACGACCAGTCGTGCTGTGTTTGCGAAAGTGCTCAAGCGCATCTTCTTTGATCCCAGCTTTCAGAAAGCCGCGCCAGTCAGGCGCCATATCGAGCAACGGTTTTACTTTAACCAGAGCATCGTCGACGCCCTTCAAATGTGCTTTTGCGCTTGACCAACGCCAATGATCGAACCGGTGAGTGAGATTAGCGCGAACAGGGTTGAGCTCAACGTAACGAGCGCAGGCGAGCAGATAGGATTCGTCCATAGGGAATGAGTGAAAACGTTCTTGCCACAGATGACCGCGCCAATCCTCACGAAGATTTACATGGCGTGTATACTGCCTGTGCGCCTCACTCAAAGTACGGCGCAAGCCATCGGTATCCTGTGGCACCATAATAAGATGAACATGATTGGGCATGAGACAATAGGCCCAAACCTGTGTACCCGCTTCGGAACACGACTTAGCCATTAGCTTGATGTAGAACTGATAATCCGCCTCGCACAAAAACGTCTTCATGCGCCTATTGCCACGTTGGACTACATGATGGGGATGATCGGGGACAACCAGCCGTGCCATTCTTACCATGACGAAAGCATATCTTGCCGCGAGGTAATGCGCAATAATTAAAGGGACAGTTTACTTAATTATTTTTGCAACCCATAACTCCCTGTTTTACGGGGAATAATTAAGTAAACTGTCCCTTTAATTACTACTCCCCGCCAACTTCCTTATGCAGCGCCTCAATCCGCGCAAACAAATCCTTCGGCGTACCCCTCAAGTGCTTCAAGTCAATGCGAACTTGATCCGCCTCGATCCGGTGCCACACATGAAACTGGATTGAGCGTAAGGCGGTTTCAGTTTCTTCCACATTGATTGCCTCTTCAAAGTCAGGATCGAGATGACACAGGATCGACTGGCCGTCAAAAGTCAGAGAGCGGATAGAGTTCCAGCGAATGCGGCCCAGACCATCGAGCGTCAACCCTTCGCGCGCAGCGATCACCTGTGGGCGCGTTGAGCGCAGCATGGGATATTTGTAAAGCGCTACGGCAAAGCAGGTGATGGTGATCAGCACCAGAAGCGGTTGGTTCATCAAGAGCCCAAGCAACATGCAGATCGCGCCAATGACCGTCGCCCCGAACACCCAAGTCCGACCATTGGTCGGATCGGTATAGATCTCAAGCCGCTCACTCACTCAGACCCATCCCCCACCTGTGCTCTGTGCCTCAGAGCATGGTCCGCCAACACACAGGCGACCATGGCTTCGCCGACCGGCACGGCGCGGATACCCACGCAAGGGTCGTGCCGGCCTTTGGTCGCGACATCAACCTCTTCACCGTCTTTGGTCACAGTCTTCCGGGGATTGAGGATCGACGAGGTTGGTTTGACGGCAAAGCGCGCGACAATTTCTGCACCGGTTGAGATGCCGCCTAAAACACCGCCGGCATTGTTGGACAGAAACGAGGGCGTGTCGTCCTCCATCCGCATTTCATCGGCATTGGCCTCACCACTCAGTGACGCGGCATAAAAGCCATTACCGATTTCAACGCCCTTGACCGCATTGATGCTCATCAGGGCCGCCGCGATCTCAGCGTCGAGCTTGGCATAGATCGGCGCGCCGAGCCCGGCCGGGATGCCATCGGCCACAACTTCAACCACGGCCCCGCAAGAAGAACCGGCTTTGCGTAAATCGGTGAGGTAGCTGTCCCAGGTGATCACGGCTTGGGGATCCGGGCACCAAAAAGGATTGTTATTGATCTCAGCCCAATCCCAATTGGCGTGATCAATTTTGTGCGGCCCCATTTGAACGAGCGCGGCGCGGATGGTGACTTCGCGCGCCAACACATGGGTGAGCACTTTGCGGGCAATACCACCGGCGGCAACGCGCGCGGCAGTTTCACGCGCCGATGACCGACCGCCGCCACGATAATCACGCACGCCGTATTTTGCTTGGTAGGTAAAGTCGGCATGGCCCGGTCGATATTTGTCACGGATGTCGGAATAATCTTTCGACTTTTGGTCGATGTTTTCAATCATCAAGCTGATCGGCGTGCCGGTTGTCACCGGTCCCAGGGCGCCGTCGTTCTCAAACGTCCCCGACAAGATCTTGACCGCGTCCGGCTCGCGGCGCTGGGTGACAAATTTGCTCGTGCCGGGCTTGCGTTTATTGAGCCAGACCTGAAGGTCCTCTTCGGTCAAGGGGATGCCCGGCGGCGTGCCATCGACGACACAGCCAAGCGCCGGCCCATGGGATTCACCCCATGTCGTCACGCGGAAAATATGGCCAAAGGTGTTGTGCGTCATAGCCCTGTGTTTTACCCGATTTCCCTTTAATTTTCAGTAACGCCACTCTGAGGTTTCGTGTCAATTTCTGGGCACTTGGAGGCCAGTGTGACGATTTATATTTGTCCCAATGATACTTAACTTCCCTGGACGTTACCCTGAGGAGCAGGCGCAAAGCCTGCGTCTCGAAGGGTGGGCTTCACTCACCCACAGTAATATCAGGCGCATCTTCGGCTTTCATACCCACCACATGATAGCCTGAATCGACATGATGGACCTCGCCCGTCACCGCACTCGCCAAATCCGAAAGCAGGTAAAGCGCGGCATTGCCAACTTCATCGGTGGTGACCGTCCGCTTAAGTGGCGCGTTGTACTCGTTCCATCTCAAGATATAGCGGAAGTCACCGATCCCGGCGGCCGCCAATGTCTTAATGGGTCCGGCTGAAATCGCATTAACGCGAATATTATCTTTACCCAGATCAACAGACAGGTAACGCACGCTTGCTTCCAAGGCCGCCTTGGCCACGCCCATCACATTGTAGTGGGGCATGACCTTTTCCGCGCCATAATAAGTCAGCGTCAAAAGAGAACCGCCGTCCTTCATTAGTTTTTCGGCGCGCTGGGCAATGGCGGTGAACGAATAACACGAGATGTTCAAACTCATGTTAAAGTTTTCCGCCGTCGTATCGACATAGCGCCCTTTGAGCTGGTCCTTGTCAGAAAAGGCAATCGCATGGACAACAAAATCGAGCTTGCCCCAAGTCTCTTCAAGATTTGCAAAGACAGCATCAATGCTGGCCGCATCGGTGACATCGCAGGGCAGGACGATGTCACTGCCCACAGAAGCGGCCAATGGGTTGACTCGTTTCAACAGCGTGTCGCCTTGATAGGTAAAGGCAAGCTCCGCGCCGTGGGCATGGCAGGCTTTAGCGACACCCCAAGCAATCGACCGGTCGTTGGCAACGCCCATGATCAGCCCGCGTTTGCCGGCCATCAGCCCTTGATGTTCGCTCATGGTACCCCACTCAAATTATTTCGTTTGTTGGCGGCACCCTACACCATCAACACAGACGTGCAAAGCCGGATTGATGCGTGTTTTTAAGGACTTGCGGCATCGCAAATTCAAATAATCTTTCGCCATATTACGAAAAATTTACCCGGACCTCGTCGAGGCACTTCTCGATCGCCGAAATTAAAGTCAACCTTGCAAGTCCGGTTTACTCGGCTGGGTCCGGTATGATCCCACTCGCGATGTGCGTTCCCAGCACCTGTTTCGAGGGTTCGATTTCTCGATGAAACAAACGATAGAGCGCCGGTAATACAAGCAGCGTGAGTATCGTGGATGAAATGATGCCGCCAATCACCACCGTTGCCAGAGGGCGCTGAACTTCTGCACCGGCACCGACATTAAAGGCCATGGGGATGAAACCGAGACTGGCAACCAGAGCCGTCATCAAGACCGGTCGTAGACGTATCAATGCGCCTTCCCGAATGGCCTCTTCAAGCTTAACGCCTTTGGTTCTCAAATCACGGATAAACGACACCATCACCACGCCATTCAAAACCGCAACACCGGACAAGGCGATAAAGCCAACGGCAGCTGAGATTGAAAACGGCAGGCCACGCATAAACAAGGCGGCAACGCCACCGGTTAACGCCATTGGCACACCGGTAAAAACAATCGCCGAATCTTTTACCGACCCGAACAACATGAACAGTAACCCAAAAATGAGAAGCAGGGCTGCCGGGACCACAATCTTCAATCTATTACTTGCCGAAATCAACTGCTCGAACGTCCCGCCATAATCAATCCAATATCCCGGCGGTGTCTCAACACCTATCTGAACGGCCTGTTGAACGTCTTGCACAAACGAACCAAGGTCGCGGTCGCGCACATTCGCCGTGATGACAATACGGCGCTTGCCGTTTTCTCGACTAATCTGATTAGG
>JAJFIN010000175.1 GCA_021774955.1 Alphaproteobacteria bacterium
TCCGCGCCCGATTATCACGGCGTGCACCGGCCATGCCTTTCCGATGGGCGCTTTCTTGATGTTGTCTGCCGATGTCCGTTATGGCGTCAGTGGGGATTGGAAGATCGGTATGAACGAAGTGGCGATTGGCATTTCTGTACCTTACTTTGCGTTGGAGCTTGCCAAGCATCGGCTCGCACCTCCAAGTCTCACTCATATTCTCAGTGGGGGAATGGTGGGTCCTGACCTGGCTGTGGCCCTTGGATATTTGGATATTGTTGTTGAACCTGAAGTGCTGAAGAAGAGGGTCCGCGCGGAAGCGGAGCGCTTGAAAAGCGTTGACATGCCCAGCTTTGAGACAACCAAGCAACGTGTGAATGAACCGGTATTGGCAGCTATTCGAAAGGCGCGGGCCAAGCAATATCCGGTGGAATTCGCGGCGTGATGTCCTCGAATTTTTCCGCGGAATACAAGCCCAATTAACGAGATTGAAATGGTGCTCGGTCCACTCTTCAGCTGTGGTTCCATGTGAAAACAGCTGGGTGATGTGGGAAGGGCATCTCGATGGAAATTGCATCTGATTTTGCTCAAACCGTCTTGTCGTCTCTCGCCGATCAGCCGCGCTCGGTATTTAAAGGCGCGGGCTTTACCGCGCGCATTGCCATTCCAGATTATGATCAGCACGTTTCTAATCACTACAAGAAGGATTTGACCGCCTGTCGCAAGGCGCTCGGGTTTAGTCACTTTGGGGTCATAGTCGAGTTCGATCAACCGCGTGTGCTCAAGGTGCATGATGACGATCAACGGCTTGATGAAAACCTGCGCGCTCTGATTGCCCGGTTTGGGCCTTGTCTGTTTCGCAATGTTCACCTGCCGGAACAAGAACGCGTCAGCGCGCAGCGCAACATATTTCCTAATCTCCGATTTCACATTGATCGCGGCAGCACGCAGGTCGATCAGATTTCTATGTTTTGGCGCGACCCGCGTGATCCGATTCAGGCAGCTCCGCGAACCTCATCGACGTTGCTTATGGCCAACCATGCGGCTTACTTGCAAGCACTGGAAGAAGGCCATGGTGAGCATGCTTTTAAAATGAACTACGATTTTTTCGCCGACAAGAATATTACGGGGATGATCGGCAAGGTTCTGTTTGAGCTGCCATGGAATGCAGGTCATGGCGTCGGTGAGATTTCCCTCTTGGATAATCGAAATGCATTGCACGCCAGTTATTATCCCCACGCATCGAACAAAGGTTATCCGATTTCGGTGCGGTATCTGGTTTAGCCGGGCTTCATTTCTGAAATTCAAATATTCACAGCACAACGGTCACACAAAAATGACCGTCGAGACGCTTCCCACATCGTAGGCCGGTCGCTAAATTAGACGTTTCGAAACCTCTTTACCTTTCTGGGAGTGTCGTCGTGCTCCACCGAAAATTGCTCGCAATCCTGAGTGTTCCTATATTCGTTTCAATATCAGCACATGCCCAAACACTTTCCTTCATTGATGTTTCAGAGACTCATCTGCCTTCGGGTGTGCTTGATGATTTATCAATGGATGCGAAGGCGGCGGATCTCGACGGCGACGGCGACCTTGATCTGGTGATCGCCAATGAGTGGCGCCCCAACATCATCTTGATCAATGACGGGGCGGGGCGTTTTTCCGACGCCAGCGATCGGCTGCCACCAACTAAGCATGATAGCGAGGATGTGGCGCTTGAAGATTTTGACCGGGACGGTGACATCGATATTGTGATCGTCACCGAAGACGATCAGGTTAATGAATATTTTTTGAACGACGGCACGGGTCATTTCCACCAGGCACCCAATCAATTACCGGTGAGGGGTACGACCAATGGTGTCATCGCCGTCGACATCAATAATGATAGGGCGATGGATTTGGTGCTTGCCAATAACGGTCAAAACAATCTTTTGATCAACGATGGTGCGGGTGTCTTCCACGATGAAACCACAGACCGGCTGCCGGTGCGCAACGACACGACCCAAGACGTTGAGGCGGGTGACGTTGATGATGATGGTGATCTCGATCTGTTGGTTGGCAATGAGGGCGATAACCGGCTTTTGATCAATAATGGCGAGGGGCGCTTTGTCGATCAGTCTGAATCCCGGCTGCCTCTGCGGCGAAGTGTTGAGGAAACACGCGAGGCTGATTTTGGCGATGCAGATGGTGATGGGGATCTCGATATTTTCTTCGCCAATGTGCGGTTTTTCTCATCGAGCGGCGAACCATCGGCGCGGCTCTTGATCAATGATGGCACCGGTCATTTCACCGATGAAAGCGCGGCTCGGCTAAAGGATAAGATTCTGTTGGCGGTCGATGGTGATTTTGTCGATTTTGATGGGGATGGCGATTTGGATCTGGTGACCGCACAGGTGAATACGCTGCGACGCGATGGCAAGCGGGCGCGATTCCGTATTGCCTTGAATGATGGTGCTGGGACCTTCACCGATGCGACGGAAGCCCTATTGCCTGCGAGTGTTGCGGGTTTCGGTTTTGATAGCGAGGCAGCAGATTTCAACGGCGATGGGCTCATTGACTTTTATTTTGTCTCGCGCGGGTCAGCCGATATTCTCGTGTTTGGCCAAATTGCGGAATAGGAAAAAGAGTTAAATCCTTGAATGATCACTCACTTTTAAGATCACGTGCAAACAAAGTGTTAATATCTCATAAGTAGATTACTTAGGCTTGTAATCTTTTAAATGAGGCTTGGATGAGCGGCATCGAACCGGAGAAGGCGTCTTCACCGCAATTGGCTCTCGGGACCATCGAGACCACTATTTCGTGTTTAAATCGCCTTCTCGAGGCGCGAGACCTGATCACGCATCTCCACAGCGAGCGGGTCGGACATCTTTCTTATGTGATTGCAAGGGCGCTGGGACTGTCTGACAATCAGTGTGCAGATATTGCCAATGCCGCCTTACTTCATGATATTGGAAAAATGGTAGTCCCGTTGGAGATTATCTCTAAGCCAACGGCTTTAACCCCGGAAGAATATTTGCTGGTTCAAACCCATTGCGATACGGGACATACGATCTTGTCGGGTACTGGGGATGCGTTGCTCGATTTGGCGGCGGAGATGGCGCTCTATCACCATGAAAAAAATGATGGCTCTGGCTATCCGCATGGGATCGGTGGAGACGAAATTACGGTGCCGGGGCGTATTGTTGGCATTTGCGATGTTTATGATTCCCTGCGCTGCGACCGCCCCTATCGGCGGGGTATGTCGCATGAGGAGGCTTTCAACATCATCACCATTGGGGATGAAATAACGTCGCCAAAGCATTTTCATCCGGAAATTTTGAAAGCTTTTTTGCACAGCAGTACGCGGGTTGAAGATATTTACAAAAATGTTGCACCGGAATCTGGTCGATTTGTTTAAGTCTCAGACCATGGGGAGAGAGTCGGAGATTCTTGTTTCGCAGTATCCCGCTAATTCCGTGTTAACGAGTTGTTAACCAATTTTTATTCAATATAAAGTTGAATCCCTGCGGTTAGGATGATCGTCTTTCAATATTTTATTAGTATACGGAATATAATAATTAGTTAATTCGTATACAGATAGTCTCTGTAAAGATTAAAATATACTATCTGTGTAAAGACTATAATTACTCCGGTGCGGGGCGCGCGCGCTGGTTGTAAAGCATTTTGACCAGGCTGTCTCTTTGCTCTTGCGATAGACTAGCGTAGTCAACGCTCAATTCGCTGCCGGCTTCCATGCCGCGTTTGACAGCCGGGCGCTCGCTCAGTTCTTCATACCAGCGTTTGAAATATTTGAACTCGTTGATGTCTTCGCCTTGTGCTTCCCAATTGACCGTCCACGGATAACAAATCATGTCAGCAATGGTGTATTCATCGCCGGCCAAATAGGGTGTGTTGTAAAGTTGATTGTTCATGACACCATACATGCGATTGACTTCATCGCCAAAGCGTCGCACGGCATAGGATTGGTCGCCTTGGCGGTCGGCCAAGCGGCGGAAGTGACCAGCTTCGCCAGACTTTGGTCCCTGGTTGGCCATTTGCCACATAACCCATTGGACAACAGAATATTTACCGCGCGGGTCTTGCGGCCAAAACTGTCCTGCTTTCTCAGCGATGTACATCATCATGGCACCGGACTCAAAAACCGAGATCGGTTCACCACCACCGATCGGGTCATGATCAGTTAGGGCAGGCATGCGATTGTTGGGACAGATCGAAAGGAAGTCATCTTTGAACTGATCGCCTAAGCCAATATTGAGCGGCACGAGTTTGTAATCGAGCCCCGTTTCTTCCAGCAGGATGGTTACTTTTTTGCCGTTTGGGGTCGGCCAATAATAAAGATCGATCATGTGTGTGATCCTTTTTTGAGTACGGATGTCGCGTGTATTCTATCAAGTTATTGTCACACGAGACAGTGACGGCAGCCAAACTTACGCCGAATTGTTTTCGCTAAGGACTGATCTGCGCGAGTAGTTTGCCAATGTCCGATTGCCGGAGCTGCTCAATGTCATCTTGATATTTGAGCAGGATTCCGAGGGTATCGGTGATCAAGCCCGGCTCAAGCGTGACTGTGTTTAGTTGGGTGAGGGCGCTGGCCCAATCCAAGGTCTCGGCAATG
>JAJFIN010000176.1 GCA_021774955.1 Alphaproteobacteria bacterium
ATCGGCAATGCGTTCATTGAAGCCATGGAGATTGCGCACGCCGACCTTGGACATTTTGCGGTAGCGATCTTCCATTTCACGGACCACCCATTTCAAGGCAACGATGGCCTTTTTGGGGTCGGTGACAACAGGCGCTAACAAATGCGGGATGCCGTCATAGACCGACAGCTCCAACATTTTAGGATCGATCATGATCAGCTTGCATTGGTCGGGCGGCAGCCGGTAAAGCAGCGATAAGATCATGGTGTTGATCGAAACAGATTTGCCTGAACCGGTCGTCCCGGCGACCAGCAAATGCGGCATGCGGGTAATGTCATGGATCACCGGTTCGCCGGAAATGTCTTTGCCCAGCGCCAGAGGCAAGTCCATGCTGGTGCTTTCATAGTCCCGGCTCGACAAGAGGTCGCGCAGATAAACCATTTCACGGCGCGTATTGGGCAGCTCAATGCCAATGACATTGCGGCCTGGCACCACTGCGACACGGGCTGAGACAGCGCTCATAGAGCGCGCAATATCATCGGCCAATCCGATGACGCGAGAGGACTTAATGCCCGGCGCGGGGCGTAGTTCGTAGAGCGTGACAACGGGGCCAGGGCGGACATTCATGATCTCGCCACGGATACCGAAATCTTGCAGCACGTCTTCGAGCATGCGCGCATTTTGCTCTAGGGCATCGTCCGTAAGCGAACCATCGTCTTTGGTGGCTTTGGGTTTGGACAAAAGATTGAGCGGCGGTAATTCGTAATCTTGAGCCCCAAGGTCCAGCGTCGGTTGGGCTTCTTTGGCTTCGCGGGCGCCGGGCTTTGGTTTGTTGCGCTTGTGGATGCGGTCAATGGCGACCTTGTGTTCACCGCCTAAGGCCAGGGGTTCAGGGATCATGTCGCCAATGGTCTCTGATTTTTCTTTCGTTTTTCGGCGCGCGCGCGGTACGGGCTCAACAGGCTCGCGGATTACACGGATCGTGCGTTCAGCAGCAATGCGGTCGGCAATTTCATAAAGCCAGTGACCGACATCAAGAAGCCAGTAATAGACATCAACCGTGGCATGACGCACTGCGTGGAGGTCGTGTCTGGTCACGCCGGCCATGATGGCTAAAGCTGTGACCAATAATGTTGCGCTCAACAGGCCCACAGCAAGCGGGGCCAGCGGCATGCCAAGCTGGGCCAATTGAACGGCGGTGAGCGTCGCCAGCCCATCGCCTAATAGGCCGCCGAGGCCGGTCATAAATGGCCAAGTGCTGGGCATCGGCATGCAGGAAGCGGTCAGAGCGCCGGCAACGAGCGCTACCGACCAGGCGATTGCCTTGCGGCCAAAGTGAAACCAAACGCCGGCATCGGACTTGTAGACGACGAGCCACCAGCCCCAAACGATCAGCGGTAGAACCAAAATGACCGAAGCGGCCCCTAGGGATTGCAAAGCAAAATCGGCAAAATAGGCACCGGGGGCGCCGATAAGATTGTGGGGGATGGTGTTGGTGGCGTTGTTAAGGCTTGGATCGGTGATCGAAAACGTGACCAAGGCCAACCCGGCAATGAGACCGAGGGCAACCGAGATGAACCCGGAAAGAGTGATAGCGGTTTCTTTGAAGAATCGTTTCATGCGATCAGGTAATACGCCCAAAAAACTGCGGTCTAAATGTGCCGAATGCGATGAGGCGCGACGAGCCGTTGCCATATCATCCCTCCCCTCAATGGAGGCGGCACTATAGCGGCTTTGTTAATCAGAGAGGTTAATGCTTGTTAACGAATGGGCTGTTGGTTTTCGTTTTTCCACAAAAAAACCCCGGAAGGAAAACCTCCCGGGTTAAAAGTTGGGCTTTAGGAAACCTGCTAGCTGGCGGCAAATTCCGGATAGGCTTCAAGACCCAATTCGGATTTATCGAGCCCTTGCATTTCGTCCTCAGTACTGGCGCGAATGCCCATGGTCATTTTTAAGACTTGCCAGAGCACAAAGCTGACGATGCTGACAAAGGCGCCAATAGCGACGACACCGATGAGCTGGTTTAGATAACTTGCATCTTTGTTGGTCAGTGGGACAATCAGCGTGCCCCAAATACCGCAGACCAAATGAGCCGGAATGGCGCCGACGACGTCATCGATTTTTAATTTGTCGAGCAGCGGAACGGCAAAGACAATGAGCACACCACCGACAGCACCGATAAGCATGGCAACGCCACCGGTTGGAGCAAGAGGTTCAGCGGTAATGGAAACCAGACCACCGATCGCACCATTAAGCGCCATGGTCAGGTCCACTTTTTTGTAGATCAATTGAGTTGCGATGACCGCAGCAACAACACCGCCGGCCGCAGCCAAATTGGTGTTGATGAAGATTTGCGAAATATCGATGGCATTGGCCGCAGAGCCCAAAGCCAATTGCGAGCCGCCGTTAAAGCCGAACCAGCCGAGCCACAGGATGAACACGCCGAGGCTGGCAAGCGGCAGGCTTGAACCCGGCATGACGCCAACGACTTGTCCATTGGGTCCATATTTCCCAGTTCTGGCCCCAAGGACGAGCGCACCGATAAGGGCGGCCCAACCCCCGGCTGAATGGACCAAAGTGGAGCCGGCAAAATCGGAAAAACCCATCTCGCTGAGCCAGCCACCGCCCCAAACCCAGGAGCCTTGGATTGGATAAATGATACCGGTCAAAACGGCGGTGAAGATCAAAAATGGCCATAGCTTGATGCGTTCAGCGACCGTACCTGAAACGATTGAGGCGGCGGTGGCGCAAAACACCATTTGGAAGAACCAATCAGAACCACTGGCATAGTTGACGCCGTCATCTTGAAGCTTGGTGAAATCATTGGCTTTGGCCAGCGCATCATCGGCGCCCCAAATGCCAAAACCGCCAAAAAAAGCATTGGCGCCGCCATACATCAGCTTATAGCCGACCAAGTAAAACATGATGCCGGCGATCGAATAGAGCGTAACATTCTTGAGGCAGATGGTTGCTGCATTGCGCGAGCGGACCATGCCGACCTCAAGCATACAAAAGCCCGCCGCCATGAACATGACGAACATGCCGGTGATTAGAAACAGGAATGAGTTAAAGATAAAATCCGTTTCGCCCGTCACTTGCGCTGACGCAGTTCCGGTCGTTGCGATGAGCAATAGGCCTCCCATTAATGCGGTCAGGAGACCTTTGTTTGCTCGCTTGCTTATTGTTTTCATTGTTCTCTCCAAATTCCAGGGTCTTTACGATTTTGATGAAATCAAAATCCGACCCTAAATTGTTGTTTTACGTGTTTCGCTTGCGCGGTCCTGCGGTTCCGGACGGAAAAACGGTTGCCACTTTTCCTGGAAACACTTCAAAGCGCCGCGGCGTCTGTTTCGCCGGTTCTGATGCGAACGACTTGTTCAACCGGCATGACGAAAATTTTGCCATCGCCGATTTGTCCGGTTTTCGATTGAGTGATTATTTCTTCGATGACTTGCGACACGCGGTTTTCTGGAACGACGATGTCGAGTTTTACTTTTGGAAGAAAATGGACCGCATACTCAGCCCCACGATAAATTTCCGTGTGACCTTTCTGGCGGCCGTATCCTTTGACCTCAGAGACCGTCAAGCCTTCGACGCCGATCGCGGTAAGCGCTTCGCGAACGTCGTCGAGCTTGAACGGTTTGATGATGGCCGTGATCTGTTTCATGGAACGGTCCTTCATGTTTATTGTTGTTAGGCGTTCAACAGCTTGGGACATTCTCATGCCAATCCACGCCATCACCCCCCTAGCCCTTAACAAGGCCCGTGCCAGTTTTTTAACTTTTTGTTAACCGACTGAATCAAAAGGGCTATTTGGTAAGTGTGGCGGATATCTCTGGGATCTATGGAGTTAGGCCTGCTCAAAGTTTAGGCATCGAATTTTGCGATTGGCACGATGTGCCTGAAAATGCGGCACATCGAAAATGATGCTTTAAGTGGAGTGCTTTACCTCGGCGTTGGAATCGCTGAAAGTATCGGCGGGTTTTAGGAGAGGGCTGTTTGATGACTGATACGGGCGGCGAAGGTCGACATGTGAGTTCGGATACGAACACTTCGAACCTGTCGGCCTCGGACGTTTACCACCACCAAGATGCCGCCAATGCAGTTGCCGCCAGCGGCCATGAAGCCGACGTGGTCGATGAGACCATCGCCCGCGCTTATTGGCGCGCCAATCTCAAGCTGCTCGGAAAACTCCTGACCGTTTGGTTTTTAGTCTCTTACGGGGCCGGCATCCTGCTGGCCAATTGGCTCGATCAATTTCATCTGTTTGGCTTCAAGCTCGGCTTTTGGTTTGCCCAACAAGGCGCCATTTACACCTTTGTCGCGCTGATTTTTATCTATGTCTGGCAGATGAAAAAAATTGAACATCGTCTGGGTATTGACGATGACGACGCGCCAAGCGCGCCTGTGGCCCCCGCTCAAGACCAAGGCGAGGGCTAGACCCATGGATACTCAAACGCTTTCGTTCCTGTTCATCGGCCTTTCGTTTGCCCTTTATATTGGGATTGCGGTTTGGGCGCGCGCCGGCTCAACCAAAGATTTTTATGTCGCCGGTGGCGGGGTTCATCCCGCGCTCAATGGCATGGCCACCGCGGCTGATTGGATGTCGGCGGCCTCGTTCATTTCGATGGCCGGGATTATCTCGTTTATGGGGCGCGATGGTGCGGTTTACTTGATGGGTTGGACCGGGGGGTACGTTCTGCTGGCGCTTTTGCTGGCGCCGTATTTGCGCAAATTTGGCCAGTTTACCGTGCCGGACTTTATCGGCGAGCGTTATTATTCCAAGACCGCCCGGGTGGTCGCGGTGATCTGTTTGATCTTTGTGTCTTTCACCTATGTCGCGGGACAAATGCGTGGCGTCGGTATCGTGTTTTCGCGCTTCCTTGAGGTCGATGTGACCATGGGCGTGCTGATTGGTATGGGCGTGGTTTTTGTCTATGCCGTGCTGGGTGGCATGAAAGGCATCACCTATACCCAAGTCGCGCAATATTGCGTTTTGATATTTGCGTTTTTGGTGCCGGCAATTTTTATCTCGATATTGATGACCGGCAATCCGGTTCCACAAGTGGGCTTTGGCTCAACCCTCAGTGATGGCTCCGGGCTTTACTTGCTTGACAAACTCGATGCTGTGCTCGTTGACCTTGGGTTTTCTCCGTACACGAATGGAAATAAGGCAACGATTGATGTCTTTGCCATTACGCTTGCCCTGATGGTTGGCACGGCGGGTCTACCCCATGTGATCGTGCGATTTTTTACCGTGCCCAAGGTCTCGGACGCGCGGTTATCGGCGGGCTATGCCCTTGTATTTATTGCGATTTTATACACCACCGCACCAGCGGTTGCCGCCTTTGCCCGGGCTAACTTTGTCGAAACCGTTCACGGCACGGCCTATACCGAGATGCCCAATTGGTTTCGTAATTGGGAGGACACCGACCTCATTGCCTGGCAAGACAAGAACGGTGATGGGATCATTCAATATCACAATGGCGCGGCCTTAGTCGGGGTTAAACCGCAGTTTAGTGGTGGTCGGGGTGACCATGGCGAGCGGCTCGTTGAAAACGGACCTAGCGCAAATCCTAATGAAGTCTACGTCGATAGAGACATTATGGTTCTGGCCAATCCGGAGATTGCCAACCTACCCGGCTGGGTGATTGCGCTGGTGGCCGCCGGTGGTGTCGCCGCAGCTTTGTCGACAGCGGCAGGCCTGCTGCTGGTCATTTCGGCTGCGGTTTCACATGACCTGTTGCGCAAGACCTTTATGCCAGGGCTCAGCGACCGGCAGGAATTGTGGTATGCGCGCGGGGCCGCAGCGGTCGCGGTGACCATTGCGGGCATTGCCGGTATCTATCCGCCTGATTTTGTTGCCGCCGTTGTTGCCTTTGCCTTTGGCTTGGCGGCGGCGAGCTTCTTCCCGGTTATTTTGATGGGTATATTTTATAAGCGCATGAACAAAGAAGGGGCCATTGCCGGTATGGTCACGGGGCTTGTGTTCACGTCGAGCTACATTGTCTATTTCAAGCTCATCGCGCCGAAGCTCAACAGTTCAGCACATTGGTTGTTCGGGATTTCGCCGGAAGGCATTGGCACCATCGGTATGCTGCTTAATTTTGCCGTGGCGCTCGCGGTTTGTCGTTATACGCCTGCGCCACCGGTCGCCGTACAGGATCTCGTCGACGATATTCGCATTCCCTCGGGGGCTGGCATCGCGCACACACATTGATTTGATATTGTAGTTCGTCGATTGCCTGGGGGATGAATTCAAGGCACAGGACAAAATAGTGGCCCGAGGATATCCACCCAAGGGCCACTGTACTTTTTATTGTGCGCCGAAGGTCTGGCGAATATAGGCGAGGACGTCGGCCATGTCCTCCTCCGTTAGGTCTGGATCACCGCCAAACGGTGGCATCTCGAGAAATGATCCGTCGCTTTGAAAGCCATTGATCATATGGCTCAGCAATACCTCGTCGGATTGAGATAAGACACCATTGGCCTTGGTGAAGTTTGGAACACTTTCCAGTTCACCTTTGCCGCTTTCTCCGTGGCAGGCGACGCATGTGCCGTTATACACCTCACTGCCGCGGACGAGATCACCAGCAGTTCCTGGTGCGGATAATCCAATCCCTGCGAAAACAATCGCAGCTAATGTGATACCTTTTTTTCTAAAAAACCGCATTTTATGTTCCTCGCTTAGCTTGGTGTTTTATGCGGGTTGCTATACCTGCCATCAATTACTTGCTTTCAGGAACTCGATGATGTCATCAGCGAGGTCTCCCGGCAGGTTGGCCCGTACTCTCATATGGGTGACCGAGACATCCCATTCTTCGTCGGTGAGCTCCTTCGGAGCGCGCAGGTTGTGACACCGACCGCAATTGTCAGACCAGGCTTTTGCGCCTCTCGCGAGTTGTGCCGGGTCTGTTTTCGCGTCGTCATCGGCTGCAAAAGTCGGTAGTGCGACGAACATTGATGCAGCAGCCAGAGCACAGATGAAAGTGCGTTTCTTTTGGTGTTTATTTGTCATGATCTTTCTCCAGTCAATCAATTAAAAGCCATAGGCCACTTGGAATTGATAAAGCATTTCAGTGCCCATTCCTGGGGCCGCAAAGTCACGCCATTCGAGTCCGCCTTTGACGACAATCGACGGCGCTAACCAATAGTTAAGGCCGACATTAATGCGCTTCTCTGCGTTCTCATCTCTGAGTTCTGCGCTCCCGGTAATGTCATATTCGCCGTAACGTACGACCGGTTCCATATTGCGAAGGACCGGGTGTTCTGTGACGCCAGAAAGACGATAGGCGACTTGGGCGTACCAAGCCTCTAGTTCCAACATGGACAGAAACTCGACATCGTCACCGGGTTCGTGGGCGCTAAACAGGCTGTCGCGCTCTGCCTTTAGATATTCAACGCGCGCATCCCATGGGCCTTGGGTAAAGGCCGCATCGAATCCCCAAAGGGTGAAGTCTGCGTCAGTGGGAGGGCCTCCCATCGGGCCATCGATACCGTCGACAGTGGCAACGAGGAATGAGCCGCCAAATTCGACATTTGAGATAGGAAGAAAACCGACACGTCCGGATACGGATTTATTACTGTTGTCATCGGTTCCCGCGGCTTCGAGTTCGATACCACCTCCGTGGCCCATGCGAGGGCCGTTGCCGACCGCAAGAGCATAAGTCACCATGCCACCATTATCGCCGACAGGTATGCCGCCACGAAGTTGAACGCCAATGTCATTGGCGGGCTGGACACCGTCATGACCGAAACCCGCTGGGGCATCGGGCAGTTTGTTGATCCAGCTAGGATGGAGACGCTCTTGGAATTGGCCAACCGGGCTTAAGAATTTACCGGCGACCAACGTGGCGTTGTCGTGCAAGAATATATCAAATTGAGAATATTCGACTTCCACTTCGGTTTCACCTTCACTATCGGTGGTAATCTGAAGTTCCGATTCAAACAGTACCAAATCCTTGTATTGGAAGTGGAACATCGGATTGAACCTGCCTGACGTGAAAGTGTCTTCGCTGGTGCCATCGGAGATCATCAGACCGGCGTCGGCGTAACCTGCGATGTGCCATTTCATGTCTGAGTTACCAATGCCATTTGAAGCTTTGGCGATTTTGACAGCCTCTTGCTTGGCGGTTTTTGCTTCCTTGGTTGCTGTTTCAGCTTTGACAATAGCTGCCTCAGCGGTTTGGTTGGCTGTGTCGGCCTTGATGTTGGCCTGTTTCAGCATGGTTTTTAGGGCATTGAGATCTTGCTCCATTTGCTCAATGCGTTGAAGCAAGGCTGCATTCGACGTGTCACCCGTCGTTTGGGCTTGCGCCATTGCGGGATAAAGCAACAAGCTTCCCACCAATGCGGTACTTGCTAGAAATCTTTTTTTGTTCATCGTACCTCTCCTTAGTCCAGTGTTTTAACGCTCTGTACTATAATTATGACATAGTGATTAGGTTGCTCATTACAATGAATTCAATATTCACTATACTGAGTATTATGGCTGCACGAGTAGATGGTCGAGTTTCACTGGCCTTTGGCTTCAAAGGGTTCAATCAGCGGGCACTCACTAATCTACGTGTGGGCAGCAACCTATAGAAACACCTTGGGGGGATGGAGTAGAAGCGCGGGTCCAATTCCTGCAAACAAGAACGAGAGTCGGATTTCAACACCTGTCGGTTCTGAGGGGGGAAGGTTCGGGATCGTTGAGGTTAGAATGGCGCACAGCCCGATGGCGCCAACACAACAGCATGGACCCGGTTTGAAATCACTAGATCTCGTTACCTGGGCAATTTGTTTATTGTCGGCGTTGCCGGGCAAACAATCATGTTTATGGTCGCGCGTTGTCCGGTTGCCATGATGACTTTCAGCTTTTGAAGGGCCTGCATGGTGGCTGTCAGAGATCGAATGTTCATCGCCATGTGAAGCGGGTGAGACCGAACTGATGGCCGCCGTTGGATACAGCATGAGTGCCACCACCTGGAGTGCTAAAAGTATTCTTCTAAGATGTTTCATAGCGACCTTTACATTCAATCGGTGCCGCAATTCATTCTCAATAACGCCAATATAGGTGCCGTCAGACATGGCGAAATTGATCTATATCAAGAGTTGAAATCTATCGAAGAAGTGTGGCTTTTGGGGCACAAAATGTTAACAATGATAAGATGTTAACCTACCTAAGGGCATGGGTATTGCCGGCTGATACGGACCTGCTTTGGCCCATCGGCAGCGTCAGGGCTTTAGGCCGCGCTGTTGGTAATCTTCGACAAAAGACACAAAGTCTGGGTGGGCTGAGAGGCGGGTGTATTTGCGGCATTGTTTGCGCAGGTTATTGCCGCGTTTGCGTAACTCACGGGCTTCATGCGCCCGCTCGGGATCGAGGCTAAATCTAACGCCGGGGCTCGATGTGTTGCTGACCGAGCGGCGCGCCGGTTTGCTTTCTTCTTCGACGCGTTCGTTAAAGGCGATGGCGAGTTCGTTATAGGCGTCAATCTCTTCGCCGCAGGTTAAAAATTGATCCGTATACGCAATCAGCTTTGAGGTCACCGGCAGCATGGCCGAGAACGCTTTTCTTTTCTGTTGAGCTTTCTTGTCGAGGGTTGTGCGGCGCACAGCGCGATAGCTCGACCAGTCGGGCGCGTAAAGCCATTGGGTCGATCCGGCGACTTGGAACTGGTCAAACCTTTGGCCGCCAGCGGTGCGTCCTTCAAGGCGGAAGAGACGGGTGCGGGCAGGCAGCGCGAGGCAGGTTCCAGCCTTGAATTCGCCGATCATCCAATCATGAAGTTTTCCGCGACTCACCTCATAGCCCATGCGCATGGCCAGATGTCGATCAAAGCAGGCATAGATTGCGGCATGGGTGGTGATCGCTCGGCCTTGGCTCATCAAGGGCGAGGCCGTGGTGAAGGGAGGAAGGCTCGCACCGGCGGGCTGAGCCATGAGCAACAGCGCTAAAACCAGTGAAAATCTGGGGTACAGCATTTTCATAACCCGTTTATTCTACTACAAAATGCGCGAAATGCAGCTAATTTCCGCGACATCACTAAGAGGTGAAGTGGAAGGCGGATATGCCCCTAATTGGTGGCATTCTGAGAGAGTTCGCTCTTAATTCCTTCTCCACAGGCGTCAAGCAATTGCTCTGTAAAGGCCGGATCAGACGATGCTCGCGCCAACACCATGCCCCCGATAGTCAATACGGCCGCGCGCAGGACTTGGGGGTCGGTTTCATGGAGGGAGGGCTCACTTCGGGCGATCTCGCTGGCCAGGTTTTTGATACGATCGGTGTAGGTTTTGCGTGCTTGAGGGCTGCCGCGTGCGGCATCGTTTGCCAAAGCCGCCATGGTGCAATCAGGTCCAACAATGCCGACATGTTCGGGAGCGACATAGTCTAGCAGAATGGCCAAGCCTTGTTGTTTCAGATTATCTGATGGGCTTCGATCCTTGAGTTTTTTCAAGAGCCCATAATCATTAGACAGAACTTCCCTGAACAGGTGGTCTTTTGAGCGGAAGTGATGATAAAAACCGCCATGCGTTAATTTGGCCGCCGCCATAACGGCATCAACACTTACTGCATGATAACCCCGTTTTCTAAACAGAGCACTTGCCTGTTTGATGATTTTTGCCCGCGTTTTGGCTTTGTGGTCAGGTTTGTAGCGCATCAGGCTCACCGGTATTGTTGACTTTATAATATGATTATTGTCATATAATAAAGTCAACAAAATGCAAGGCTTTAGACGGTATGAGTGACGAAATCACGCTCTATCAATTTCAATATTCCCACTTCAACGAAAAGGCCCGATGGGCGCTCGATTATAAAGGTGTGCCGCACCAGCGGATCAATTTGCTACCGGGGCCGCATATCCCGAAACTGCGAAAGCTAACCGGCCAAACTGCAACTCCAATCTTGAAAATTGGCAATGAATTTGTGTGCGGATCGACGGCGATCATTGAGAAATTGGGGGCTCTTTATCCTGATCCACCACTTATTCCAGCAGACCCTGAAGAGCGGGCGAAGGCTATGGAGATTGTCGATTATTTTGACAACGACATTGGCCCGCGGGTGCGGCGCGCTATGTTGGCCTCAGCTTTCGGGCATCCGTTTTATATCGCCAATATGTTTGGCCGTGGAAAACCGGCGTTGGTGCGATTTTTTTACGCGTTGACCTTACCACTGGTTTCAACGCTGATCAAAAAAGGCAATGGCATTACCGGGCCTGAATCGATAGAGGATGGCCATCGCGCTGCACAAGAAGCTCTTGATTTCATTGTTAAGACCAAGGGCGCTGGGGACTACCTCGTCGGGGATCGTTTTTCGATTGCCGATTTAACCGCCGCCTCCATTCTGGCGGCCGCCGCCGATCCACCAGGATCGCCGATGGAGCGGCCAAAACCGGCGCCCCCAGGTGTGCGGGACTGGTTGGCAAAATGGCATGAACACGAGGGATCGCGCTGGATACGCGAGATCTATTCCCGTCACCGGATGGTTTGAGACCGGGCTTCGCGCTCGGTTCTTTTGACCGCGCGGCTGACCGTTGAGATGTGAACATCGAAATGGGCGGCGATTTGGCGCAACGTGTAATGACCCTTCAGATAGGCTTCGGCCATAGCTGAATCTCTCTGAGCGTGGGCATCGGCAAACCAGGCCAAGGAGCGGCGCTCATCAGACGGGCTCGTTTGCGCCGGACGTTCGCCGGCGGCAATGGCCGCTGCGGTTCCTGCCGTGTCATTGATTGTTTGCCGCACAAAATGCTCCGTTCCAAGAATACTTTGATTATAGACATTGGCAAACAGGGTGCGCGCATCGGGCGGGGCTTGATCCGCAAAATTGCTATGGGCGTGCTCGATCACATCTGTCGCCAGCCATACCGGCGGCTTATGGGCGCCGTTCGTGTCATCAAAGAAACGCGCCGACCCCCAGCGCCATTGTTCGGCTGCCGGGCATAAGCCAAGGTGGACGGGCTCGTGCGCCAAATAAGAAAGAAGTGGCCCAAGATAGACGTCTTTTTCAAAAAGAATGGCGCGATAGCGGGTGCGAAAGAGGGGCCCCGAGCGTTGGCGCCGTCGATTGACCTCTTGGGTAAAGCCGCCGCCAATATGGCGCATGCCTCGCGTCAGGGTCGGTTTTAAGGTTTGCACAAGCAGATGATAGCTGCCGGGGATTAGACAATAGCCAAAGATGCGCCAGCCATAGCGGCTGCAGGCCTCCCCAATCAGCTCTACGAACCGCTCGCCATCTTGGCTGTCTGCGAATAGGAGCTCGCCTTCCTGGGCGCGGGCGGTAACATAATAGCAGGCGCCGGGATAAGTTAGCCGTAATGGTCGTGCCATAGCGTGGGGTCCCTCACTTGGGTATTTCACTTGACGCGAATCACAGAACAAAAAGTCTAAACGATTTCAGCAAAGCACTGCAAGAGCTGGCATTTTCTTCATTTCCATACAGATTTTAGCGCAGTCGATCGCACCACCACTTTAAGGATCACAAGATGGCGGCGAAAGTGTGACCCGGCGCAAGGTGATGTTGAGGCGCCCACCCTTTTCTAACAACATGGACGTACCGGGATAGATACGATCCACGCCGTGATAGGCAAGGCGTGTGTCATCTTCGAGGATCACAATATCGCCGGATGCTAGTCTCACGCTTTTGGTTTTGCCGCCGCGCTTATTCGTCCCGATACGGAACAATGCGTCATCGCCCAAGGAAATTGAAACGACCGGCGCCGACATTTCCTGTTCGTCACGATCTTGATGCAGCCCCATCTTTGCCTGATCATCGTAAAAGTTGACAAGGCAACATTCGGGATCTTCGGGGTAATTGGTGGTCTCGTGCCATAAGCCAAGCAAGGAAGACGGGAGCGTCGGCCAGGCCTCGCCAGTGACGGGATGATGCGCTTGATAGCGATAGCCGTCGCGATCTGAGACCCAGCCGAGTGCGCCGGC
>JAJFIN010000177.1 GCA_021774955.1 Alphaproteobacteria bacterium
GGGTCGTCACGGTAGATTTTGACGCCAAAACCGCGACCGTCACCTTCGACAAAGCTATTGCCACACTGGATGAGATTGCCAAAGCATCAACCGATGCAGGCTATCCGGCTCACCCGTTTCGCGACAGATAATCGCGGCGCATAACTTTAACGAACGCACAGGCAGTGCCATGCCGAACGACCATCTCTTTGAGACGGTAGCTGATTATCTGCGGACTGAACTATTCCCGGATATCAGCCCTCAGTCACAGCATGTTTTTCTTGGACTATACCGCCTTATAGTCCAGGGGTCTCCTGTTACTCTAAGCGATCTCAGTGTAGCGCTTGTCATCAACCGAAGCACATTGAGAAAAGTGCTTGGAAAAGTCGATCCTTCGTGCCTGCAATATGACGAAAAGGACAGCATCATCGCTTTTGCCGGATTAAACCAGGCGCCAGCGCCGCATCGTTTTCTCTTCGACGGCATAGAACTTTACACATGGTGCGCCTTTGACAGCCTCTTCCTTCCACACCTGTTGTGCGGAGGTGCGCAGGTTGCGCAGGTTTCATCCACCTGCTCGGTCACGAACGCAACACTCCAACTGACAGTGACACCCCAGGGCCCCAAAAATATTGATCGCGCTACGACCGTCATGTCCTTCGTGATGCCCTCACCAGATCAGCATTGCGGCAATTTGCGCAGGGCTTTTTGTAATCACGTCAATTTCCTGGCTTCACCCGAAGCAGCCAGCATTTGGAAAGAACGCCATCCTGACACAGCTATCCTTTCCGTGAAGCAAGTATTTGAACTTGGACGCATGAGAAACCAAGTCTGTTTTAAAGATGTTCTTTCCACAAGCACCGGACAAAACGCACCTTCTGTATCTGACAGCCAGACCTCATTAAACCCATAGAAAGACAAGCAATGAGTCAATCCAATCAGAGTAACGACAATAATTTTGATCTCATCGTCATCGGCGCAGGATCGGCGGGGTTCTCTGCTTCCATCACGGCAGCAGAGATTGGCGCCCGCGTTGCGCTTGTTGGCCATGGTACGATCGGGGGCACCTGCGTGAATGTCGGTTGCGTCCCCTCCAAGGCATTGATCCGGGCTATGGAGGCCGTGCATCACACCAACATAGCGTCGCGCTTTGGCGGCATTTCCGGCGCAGCCCGCGTGACTGACTGGCGCGCAACTGTAAAGAATAAGGATGCACTGGTGGCCAAACTTCGACAGGCCAAATATATCGATCTGCTCCCCTCTTATGACAACATCGCCTACAGGGAAGGCATGGCCCGGCTCACGGGCGATGGCGTCACTCTCAATGGCAATCTGCTGCGCGCCCCGAAGATTATTGTGGCTACTGGATCGGCGCAAAGCGTGCCTCCCATACCCGGCATGAATGACGTGCCCTATCTCACCAGCACCACGGCGCTCGAGATGGAAACCTTACCCGCCTCCATGATTGTGATGGGCGCAGGCTATATCGGCTGCGAACTGGCGCAGATGTTTGCGCGCGCGGGCGTTCAGGTAACCCTCGTCTGCCGTTCCCGCCTATTGCCCGAGAGCGAGTCGGAAATCAGCAAAGCTCTGACCGACGTTTTCCGCAATGAAAGCATCACCGTTCTTGACAGCGTCTCCTACGCATCGATCGAACATACTGAAGCGGGCGTCGCGCTTGGTCTTGATAAGGACGGATCGCCTGAAACAATCGAGGCGGAAAAGATTTTGATCAGCACTGGCCGGCGCGCCAACACGCAAGGATTGGGGTTGAGTGATATCGGCGTGGCGCTAAACATCAATGGCGGCGTTCAGGTGAATGATTTTCTACAAACAACCAATTCCGACATCTATGCTGCCGGTGATGTGACGGGGCGTGATCAGTTCGTCTACATGGCTGCTTATGGCGCCAAGCTCGCGGCTGAGAATGCCATCAATGGTAATAATCGAAGTTACGATGCGACCGCCATGCCCGCTGTGACCTTCACCGATCCGCAAGTGGCTGGCGTCGGACTGACAGAAATAGCGGCGCACGCACGCGGCCGGCACGTCAAGACGGCTGTTCTGCCACTTGACTACCTCCCCCGTGCTCTTGCCGCCCGTGATACGCGCGGCTTGATCAAGCTCATAGCCGACAAAGACACAGACCAATTGCTGGGCGCACACATCATGGCCCCTGAAGGCGCCGACAGCATACAGACGGCGGCATTCGCCATCAAACACGGGCTTACCGTGCAGGATCTGACTGAGACGATCTTCCCCTACCTTACCTCCGTTGAGGGGCTGAAGCTCGCAGCCCAAACCTTTGATAAGGATGTAACAAAACTATCGTGTTGCGCGGGATAGCAATCAACAATCATTAGCGTATCAAACAAATTTCTTGAAACGGATAGGCGCCTCGTAGTGGTGTTCGTGCATGTCGACTAGAATGGCGCTGCCTCCGTTGTAATCTGGGAAAGCATGTTCTATATACTTAGGCGAGTCTGTGCCGCGGGATTCTCCTGGATTTCGGACTTTTGTTGAAAATGGAGCGATACGCTTGTCGAAGATTGTTTTCTTTTTGCAAATTTTAGCCATCGTTCTGTATCCGTTGGCATCGGCTGATCGTGCAGCGGCTGCAACCTCTATTGAACAAGCGTCCGATGTTGGCGCCACGCATGATCATCTTATTAGCGTCGCTACGCGCGACAGGCAATACGCACAGGCGGATGCGACATCTGATGTAGTTGACACAACAGACCTCCAATCCGTGAGTTCTGGTGATTTTGACACATCTGATTGTTGCTGCGCTGGCCCCGTTGGGCTGTGTCTGACCCTGGTTTCCGGAGCACCGAGGGCGCCACTTGTTTCGGGTGATAGCCGGGTCGAGCCTCAGCGTGAATCGATCTTTATCGGGACTATTCCGGCTCTTATTCCCCACCCTCCAAAAATTCTCTCATAAATATCTCTGTTAGGCGCACGTTATTTGACGTGAGACCTTAGAGTTTCGTGATTGCCTGCACTTGCTGCTGGTCTATGGCATTTAGCTAAACTCACGCGACTTTGAAAATAACATGGAAACCGCGTTTCTGTGGTCATTAACACTCAGTATGAGAGAAATTATGTTTGAAATCTTGCCGAACTGGCACCCTATTTTTGTTCACTTTACCGTTGCGCTGCTGTCCATCTCGGTTGCGTTATTCATATTAGCCTTTGTAGTCAAGGAGAAGGCTTGGACGCCCAGTGTGCTGACCACGGCCCATTGGAACCTGTGGCTGGGCGCCGCGCTCACCGTGATGACGATTGCGGCAGGCCTCTATGCCTACAACACGGTGGCCCATGATGACCCGTCCCATGCCGCCATGACTGAGCATCGCAATTGGGCATTTGCGACGGCGGCGTTATTTTGGTCACTGGCGCTTATTGCGGCATGGCGGAAAAAACAGCGCCGTGAAGTTGGCGTGCTTTTTGTCGCCGCTTTGGTGCTGTCCTCCGGCGTTCTTCTTACCACCGCTTGGAAGGGCGGCGAACTTGTCTTTCGCCATGGACTGGGTGTGATGTCCTTACCGCAGTCCGAGGGCGAAGGTCACGAGCACACCGAAGGTCAAAATCATATGGATGACTCAGGTGATGACCAAGACAAAGGTCATGACCATGATGATGATCACGACCATTGAGCCGACCGGTACGCTTGACAGAATCTTTCTAAGCATGCTGAAAAAATATGGAGCAACCCGATGATACTCAAAAACCACTGGTTGGCGCGCCGTCAGTTCCTGGGGACCGCCGGTGCGGCGGGCCTATTGGCGGGCCTTGATACTTTGGCTCCGGCCTATGCTAAACAGACAGGCGGTTTGGTCAAACTTGCCGCCGCAGGTGCGCAAGGCCAAACTTATGATTTGCAGATAGGCCGCACGGCGCGTCTTATCGCGGGGCGAGAGGCAAAAACCATTGCGTCAAATGGTACTGTTCCCGGACCACTCGTGCGCCTTAAAGAGGGCCAAAACGCCACATTGAGCGTGACCAATCTTCTGCCGGACGAAGATACGTCTATTCACTGGCATGGCATCCTCTTGCCGGCCAACATGGATGGCGTACCGGGTGTGAGTTATGCCGGCATCAAGCCTGGCGAAACTTTTACGCATCATTTTCCGGTGCGGCAAAGTGGCACCTATTGGTATCACAGCCATTCAGGGCTGCAGGAGCAATTGGGGCATTACGGCCCCTTGATCATCGATCCGGCCGAGCCGGAACCCTTTACCTATGATCGAGACTATGTGGTGATGCTGTCGGACTGGATGTTCGAAAATCCCTACAAGGTTTTGGCGAAGCTGAAGAAGCAGAGTGACTACAACAATTTTCAAAAACAAACGCTGTTCGATTTTTTCAAGGATGCGTCGGAAAAAGGGTGGAGTAACACGATCGCCAATCGCGCCCCCTGGGCCCGTATGCGCATGTCGCCCACCGACATCGCCGATATCACCGGGCACACTTATACCTATCTGATGAACGGCCTGGCGCCCGAAGCCAACTGGACGGGATTGTTTCGCCCCGGCGAGCGGGTGCGGCTGCGCTTTATTAATGCCGCGACCATGAGTTATTTTGACATTCGTATTCCGGGGCTCAAAATGGCCGTGGTGCAAGCGGACGGTCAAAATGTCCAGCCAGTTTCCGTTGACGAGTTTCGTTTCGGGCCGGCGGAAACCTATGATGTGATCGTCACACCGCAGGAAGATCGCGCCTATACCCTCTTTGCCGAAGCCATGGACCGCAGCGGATTTTCCCGCGGCACCTTGGCGCCACGTGAGGGCATGACAGCGGCTTTGCCCGAACGGCGCGAACGGCCTTTGCGCACCATGGCCGATATGGGAATGGATATGGAGGGCATGGATATGGGCGGCATGGACATGAGTGAGGGCGCTCATGCTGACATGAACCACGATATACTGGCGGTGCCTAAGCCTCCGCTGGCCCACGGCCCAAGGACTGAAATGACGCACGGGCCCGATCATCACGGTCCGGGGGCGGCTATGATCGCCATGAGGCCGAAAAACCGCATGGATGAGCCGGGCATCGGGCTGACCAACACCGGCACGCGTGTGCTTGTTTACAATGATCTGCGCTCCGTCACGCCCGCTTACGATAAAAGGCCGCCGGGCCGGGAAATTGAGCTGCACCTTACCGGCAACATGGATCGCTACATGTGGTCGTTCGATGGTAAGAAGTTTTCGCAAGTTGACGGCCCGATCCGCTTTAATTATGGCGAGCGGCTACGCCTTACTTTGGTCAACGACACGATGATGGACCATCCGATCCATTTGCATGGCATGTGGATGGAGTTGGAAAATGACGGCGGTGAGCACCGTCCACGCAAGCACACCATCAGTCTCAAGCCGGGCGAGATGATCTCGGCTTTGATTAGCGCCGATGCCATGGGCGATTGGGCGTTCCACTGCCATCTCTTGTTTCACATGGATATGGGCATGTTTCGTGTCGTGTCCGTGTCAAATCAAGTGGCGGAGGCGGGCCAATGAAATCGATCAGCGCATGTAAATCGATGTTCCAAGTGGGCGCCTGCCTGATAGGCTTGCTCGCGCTTTCCACAGCAAGCGGGGCCGCGGAACCGGGATGGCCGCAACCCGTTGACGACAATCAAGTGTTCGATTTTCTGCTATTTGATCAGCTGGAATACCGCGCCAATGAGGGCGCTGATTCATTCAACTGGGACGTACAAGGCTGGATTGGCACCGACAAAAATAAGTTCTTGATAAAGACGGAAGGCAGTGCCGGACTATCGAGAGGCACCGGTGGAGACGCGGAAGTGCAGGCTCTCTACAGCCGCATGATTGCCCCGTTTTGGGATTTCCAAGCGGGCGTGCGCTATGAGCGCGCCTATGGTCCTGGCCCGGATCAAGATCGCGTGTTCGCGGTCATTGGGTTCCAAGGCTTGGCGCCCTATCGTTTCGAAGTCGAGCCGGTGATTTTTATCAGCGAAGACGGTGATGTTTCCACGAGGTTGACAGCTTCTTACGACTTGCTCATTACACAGCGGTTGATTTTGCAGCCTCGATTGGAGAGCAACTTTGCCATTCAACAGGTGAGATCTTTTGGCGTTGGACGCGGCATTAACGATATAGAGTTGGAATTGCGAATGCGTTATGAGATCAAACGCCAGTTCGCGCCGTACGTGGGCATCTCATGGATTCGCAAAATTGGTGGTACGGCAGACTTGGCGCGTCTCGCAGGGGATGATGTTGATAATCTTGCGCTGGTTGCGGGCATGCGTCTGTGGTTCTAGAGTCAGATTGTCACATCATGTGATACGAGGCACTGTTGCCAGTCACGTTATCGCGTCTCCGCTACGCCCTATGGTTCGTGAGGCAGTGTGCATGTGAATGGTCGGCCAGGACCTCGATGATACGGCACTCGCCAATGCGGCCGCCTTTGCATTGTTTGATCATCCGTTCGAGTTCATTTCTTAAAGATGTGAGCTGTGCGATTTTTTCAACCACTTCGCCTAAATGGTTTTTGGCAATCCGATCAACAGTTTCGCAGGGCTGGTCTGGAAGGTCACTCATAGTGAGCATCTCTCGAATGGCATCAAGGGAAAACCCCAATTCACGGCTGTGCCTTATAAAAGACAGGCGCTGGGCATGTCTGAGATCATAAACCCGTTGATTGCCAGCGGTGCGTGGCGGCGGCGGTAATAATCCGATTTCTTCGTAATACCGAATAGTCTGGACCTTGCATCCGGTTTCTCGGGCCAGGCCGCCGATTGAAATATCTCGTGACATCATTGCATTTTCCTCTTGAACCTACAGTGGCTGTAGATATTAGACTAGCCCTTCCTGATTACAAGGGACGTGGAAAATGACCGAATGCAGCAATTGCGAGGTAAAATTTGAGGGCGATTCACGCGCCTATCGGCGGGCTTTGTGGATTGTGATCGCCATCAACGGGTCGATGTTTGTGGTTGAAATGCTGGCGGGTGCCGCCTCGCACTCAAAGGCTCTGCAGGCGGACGCCCTTGATTTTATCGGAGACACGGCCACCTACGCCATAAGTCTTTACGTCGTCGGCCGGGCGCTGAAGGTGCGTGCCACGGCGGCGTTGTTCAAAGGGAGCGCCCTGGCTGCCTTAGGTCTGTGGGTGCTGGGATCAACTATCTACCGGGTATTTTACCTAGGGATTCCTGATGCCGCGATCATGGGCATTGTTGGCGTTCTCGCCTTTGCTGCCAATGCCTTCAGTGCGCTTCTTCTTCTGCGTTTTAGGGATGGCGATGCCAATGTCCGCTCGGTCTGGCTGTGCAGCCGCAATGACGCGATTGGAAATCTCGCGGTGATCCTCGCCGCTAGCGGTGTCTGGTCTTTAGGCACTGGCTGGCCGGATCTCATTGTCGCTGGTATGATGGCGAGCCTATTCCTTCATTCTGCAACCAGAATCCTCCGTCAGGCGTGGGGAGAGATTCGATCCGTTAACATTGACGCGAAGAGTACAACAACATGACCGTAATGCGCTTTCACACAATATCTCATCATGGAGTACACTCATGACCTATCACTTTTCAAAAACGTTGGATGGCGATTTTGATGCAATTGTCGACCGGGTCACCGCCGCTCTAAAAGCGCAGGGTTTTGGCATTCTCACCGATATAGATGTGGCGGCAACGTTGAAGAAGAAACTTGATGTTGATTTTCATAAATATCGAATTTTAGGAGCGTGCAATCCGCCACTTGCGTATCAGGCCCTTCAGGCAGAAGACAAAATAGGCGCCATGCTTCCGTGTAATGTGGTCGTCCAGGAGACAGATGCAGGCATCGAGGTTTCCGCCGTCGATCCCGTGGCTTCCATGCAAGCGGTCGAAAATCCAAAACTTGATGATGTTGCCCAAACCGTCCGCGCCAAGCTGAAGTCTGTGATCGAAACTCTGTAATGAGGGATAGAATCCCTTAAGGGAGATCTAAGAAAAGGATATTACTTTTTACAAAGCATGTTTCACAATATTGATAAATCAATTGATGAAATGCCAACTCGTATGTTAGATATACTTTTATGTAAGCAATCTTGTTGGCAATTGAGAGGCCATTGAATTAGATGAGGTCAGTCCTCATATTTTTGTTGATGTTGATCATCGTTTCGGTGCAGATCGTCGATCTTGCCGTTCTCGACAATAGCCATTCTCAGGCATCGGAGATGCAGGCGGCGCTTGACAGTGATGCCGAAAAACAAATTCCAGATGGCAATACTCATTGTGGTGACTGCGATACGATCCACCATATGAGTGCGGTTTCCTCTACCGGCAATCTGGTGACCTTTGCGGACACGTCAAAGCGATTTCAATTGTTGACGCAATTCGTTGACGATGCGGACTTAGGGCCACCTGTTCCCCCTCCCCTTAGCTAAACTCTCGTAAATTACGTTAGTCCTGAGAGCGTCAATAGTGATGCCTCAAGGCTCAATTGCATGCCGAAACGAGAGTATGGTGAATGACAAAAATACGTTTGGCGCTGGCTTGCGCCGTGTTTCTGAGTGCGGGTACGGCCTTGCCGGAAACCTCGGCCAGGGCGGAAATATCAGGCCCAATTCTGTCTGAATTTGTTTACAACGTTCTAGACCAGCATCCTGCATTAGAGGCGGCGCAGGCACAGTTAGATGCTGCCATCGCTCGGGCGCGCAGCCAGGGACGTCCGCTTTATAATCCTGAAATTGAACTCGATTATGAAGATGCCGAAGTACGGACAAAACAGATCGGTTTAGCGCAAACATTTGATTGGTCCGGCAAACGTGGCGCGAGAACTGATGTCGCGCGTGCACAGATCGAAATCGCCCGTGCATCTCTTGATATCGCCAAGAAATCCCTTTTGACGGAACTTTTGATATCTCTTGCCGATTACCAGGCACGCCAGGATTTGTTTCGGATCAATGAACAGCGCGTGCAACTCAGCACAGATTTTTTCGCACTGGCGCAGCGGCGAAACAATGCGGGAGACCTTCCAAAAACCTCCTTTCTGACAGCGCGCCTTGCGCTGGCAGACGCAAAGATTGAAAAGAACAGCACTGCGGGAAACCTTTCCAAGGCGCAGGAAAACTTAACCGCGATCATCGGTGATTCGCGAGCGACTTGGCCGAAATTTACGCGCCTTCCGCCAAAAATAGCCCCGACGGTCGATGGCGTGCAAATTGAGGAATTACCCGAATTACGGCGCGCCCAAATTGAAGCACAAACGTTTCGGTCTCGCATTAAGGTCGCCAAGCGCGACAGAATCCCCGACCCAACTTTGGGCGTGAGATATGGCCAGGAAGGAACTGAAGACCTGCTTGGATTTCGGTTCTCGGTACCCGTACCAGTGTGGAACTCCGGCGGCGCTGATGTGGATGCGGCGCGGGCCGATTTTCTCTCTTCCGAACGAACGTACAATGAACTCCTTAGGCGCGCCAAAGCACGTTTGGGGGCCAGTCAACGCCGATATTCAGCTGCGTTATCGGCGTGGCAGGAATGGCAGAATGACGGTGCGACGCCTTTAGAACAACAGCGTGACCTATTACAACGCCTGTGGCAGGCCGGGGAAATCGACGCCGTCGCTTATCTTGTTCAACTTGACCAAACTTTTGATACTGAAATTTCTGCAGCAGAGCTGCGCGGCAGACTTTGGAGCACTTGGTTCTTATGGTTAGACGCTTCAGGCGATACGGCAAAGTGGGTGGAGAACATAGAATGAATGGAAAAATGAAACTGGCCCTCCTCATCGGGACGGCAATATTAGTCGTTGGCGCTCTTATACGATTGTCGGCAACTGTCTTTTCAGATGATGCGGAAGCGACTGGCGTTACTGCTGTCACCCAGGAGGAACACGACGACGGCGAGGAACATGATGACGAAGAAGAGCATGACGACGAAGAAGGGGCGTTGGAAATGAACGCATCCGAAAGACAAGCCAACGGCGTTGAAACCGCGCAGGTTGGTATGCGCGCGCTAGCAGAAGAAGTAACGGTTCCGGGAGAGGTCACGCTTGACCTTTATAGCACCACGCAGATCGCGCCCCGGATCGCCGCTCAAGTCGTTGCACGTCACATCCGACTTGGCGAAACCATTATGACGGGTCAACCGATGGCGACGCTTTCCAGCGTCGAAATGGCCGAGGCTCAGGGTAATTTGATCGTCGCTAACCGGGAGTGGGATCGGGTCAGAAAACTCGGCCGCGATGTAGTCTCCGAGCGCCGCCATGTGGAAGCCCAGGTCGCCGCCCAGCAAGCCCATGCGAGAGTTTTGGCTTTCGGCATGTCACCAGAACAGGTGGCGGCTTTTCTGGAGGACGGGGACGCCTCAAAAGCAACAGGCGCTTTCGACCTCATTGCGCCGCAAGACGGAACAATTGTCAAAGACGATTTTGTTGTCGGCGAGTTGGCAGAGCCCGGCCGCACATTGTTCGAGATAAGCGATGAGACGCGTGTGTGGGTCGAGGCCCAGCTCAGCCCCGAGCAAGCCGCGCACATAACGGTTGGATCACCGGCCCGTGTCAAGATTAACGGCCAACACTGGACAGACGGCCAGATTATACAGATCCACCACCGACTTGATGAGACCACCCGAACTCTGCCGGTGCGCATTGAGGTCAGCAACACTCAAGATGAACTCCATGCAGGTCAGTTCGTGAATGTCGCAATCCAAATAGGTCAAAGTGAGCCGGTGCTGGCCGTCCCCGAAGGCGCGATTGTGCTGATGGATGGATCATCCACTGTCTTCAAGGTCGAGGGTGATGAACTTCATCCGCAACCCGTAGAGACGGGCGCGAACCGAGGTGGATGGGTTGAAATCAATGCAGGCCTAAGAGCGGGTGAGGAGATTGCCGTCGCTCAGGCCTTTCTTCTCAAGTCACTCATTCTCAAATCGAAAATGGGCGAAGGCCACGCGCATTAAAGGAAGAGACCCATGTTGAACAAACTCGTCGAAATGTCGCTGCAATACAAGTTCCTTGCGATCATCGCCTTCGCCGTTGTGGCTTTTCTCGGCTGGCGCGCGGTGATGACTGTGCCTATTGACGCCTTTCCCGACGTGACGCCGGTTCAGGTCAATATCTATACGGAATCACCGGGACTTGCGGCGGAAGACGTGGAGCAATTGCTCACCTTCCCGGTTGAATCGGGCATGGCGGGCTTGCCGGGAGTGCAGGAAATTCGCTCGGTCAGCCTCTTTGGGCTTTCTTATGTGGCGGTCTATTTCGCGGATGACGTGGACATCTATTTTGCCCGCCGCCTAGTTATGGAGCGGCTGGCGGAGGTTGGTGACCGCATTCCCGAAGGCTACGGCACACCTGAAATGGGTCCTAACGCCTCCGGCTTGGGGCAAGTCTACTGGTACACGTTGGAGCGGACCGACGAAAAACTCAATGAGAATATCACCGATATGGATTTGCGAACGCTTCAGGACTGGAGCGTCCGTCTTATCTTGCGCACGGCGGCTGGCGTGGATGATGTCACATCATGGGGCGGGCAAAAAAGACAATATCAAGTGCAATTTGAGCCGCTCAAGCTCATCAAATATGAGTTGGGCTTTAGAGACGTTATCGAAGCGATTGAGGCCAACAACCGTCAGGTTGGAGGTCAGTATATCGATCAGGGTCCAGAGCAATATCTTGTGCGCGGCCTCGGTCTTGTTGAGGGTGAACGCGACATTTCCGATATCGTGATTAAAGTCAAGGACGGGACCCCGGTTTATCTGCGCGATGTCGCCAAAATTGTTCAGGCGCCTGCTCTGCGCTTTGGCGCGGTGACACGAGATGGCAAGGAGGTCGTGCTGGGCATGGCACTGTCCCGCATCGGCGAAAATGCCCAAAACGTCGTTGATGCGGTGAAGGCCAAGTTGAGTATCGTTGAACAAGCACTGCCTGAGGGCATCACCCTTCGGCCGATCTATGATCGCACGGAGCTTGTGGAAAAGGCAGTTGGCACCGCGGAACGGGCCTTGATTGAAGGCTCGATACTGGTCGCCATCGTCTTGTTCCTGTTTTTGGGAGAGCTCCGCTCCGCCTTTGTCGTCATCACGGCGCTGCCATTGGCCATGCTCATCGCGTTTATTTTTATGGGCCAGGCGGGCTTATCTGCCAATCTCATGTCACTGGCGGGGCTTGCCATTGGGATCGGCATGATGGTCGATGGCGCGGTGGTGATGGTGGAAAACGCTTTCCGAATTATGGCGGAGCGCAAAGCTGAGGGCGGTGAGGTTAACCGTACGGCGGCCGTCCTAACGGCGGCGCGGGAAGTCGCCAATCCTATCGCATTCGCTATTCTCATTATCATCGTGGTTT
The DNA here is from genome assembly GCA_021774955.1 of Alphaproteobacteria bacterium. Classification (GTDB taxonomy): domain Bacteria; phylum Pseudomonadota; class Alphaproteobacteria; order M2410; family M2410; genus JAJFIN01. The sequence continues at coordinate 12,267 of JAJFIN010000177.1, forward strand.
TCTTGCCTCTCTTCAGCTTGGAAGGGTTGGAAGGAAAATTGTTCAAACCCATGGCCTTTACAATCAGTTTCGCGATGGCGGGGTCGCTCCTGTTGACGTTGACAATCATCCCTGTCCTTGCCGCTTTGATTTTGAAGCCCAAAGAGGAGCGCGACACGTTGCTCGTTCGCTGGATCAAGCAGGGTTATTTGCCGTTGCTTGCCTGGTCGCTTGCCAACAAGAAACGGGTTGTTGCTGCCGCAATTGCTCTTTTGGTGGTGAGTCTTGGACTATTTCCATTCTTAGGAAAAGAGTTCATGCCGCAGCTTCAGGAAGGCTCTATCATGTGGCGGGTGACATCAATACCGTCCACCTCGCTCGATCATTCGATCAAGATTTCTGAGGATATCGAAAACGCGCTTTCGGATTTTCCCGAAGTGGAGACAACACTGGCTATGATCGGGCGGGCGGAGAAAGGCGAGACCGCCGACGTCAATTATATGGAGATTTATACAGCGTTGAAACCGGTGGATACGTGGCCGTCGGATCGATCCATCGAAGAATTGGCGGATGCGATGCGGGAGACGCTGGAAGAGGTTGTTCCAACTGCGGTGATCGCCTTTACCCAACCGATCCAGATGCGCGTTGAGGAATTGATTTCCGGTGTGCGGGCGACACTTGCCATCAAGCTCTATGGCGAAGACTTAGGCGAGCTTGACCGGCTCAGCCAGGAGATCAAGAACGTGATCTCTGCCGTGCCTGGGGTCGCCGATCTCTCTTTGGAAGCCAATATTGGCAAACCGCAAGTGCGCATTCAGGTCAATCGCCCGCAACTTGCCCGCTATGGCATGAACGCCGATGACGTCTTAACCGTTGTGCGCACGGGGATAGGCAACGAGCCCGTAAGCACGTTGATAGACGGCGTAAAGCGATTTGACATTACCGCTCGCCTTGAGGATGAGGCCAAAGTTTCCGTCGAGGCTATTCGCAACATTCCCTTGCGTGCTGCTGATGGTGCGATTGTACCTTTGTCACGCGTTGCAGACGTTACGGTTGCCGAGGGCTATTCCTTCGTTAGGCGCGAGCAATTGCAACGCTATGCCGTGATTCAAATGGACGTGCGTGGCCGGGACGTGGATAGTTTTGTGAACGATGCCAACAAGGTTATTAAACAACAGATCGCCTTGCCGCCGGGATATTGGATCGAATGGGGCGGGGCGTTCGAGAATCAACAGCGCGCGCTCAATAGGCTGTCGGTGATCGTACCGCTTACGATCTTTTTCATCTTTGTGCTGCTCTATACCGCCTTCAACTCCTTCAAATTTGCGGCGCTGATTATCGCCAATGTGCCGTTCGCCACAATCGGCGGTCTCATTGCTCTCTTCATTAGCGGTCAGTATCTGTCGGTGCCATCTGCCATCGGCTTCATCGCTGTCTTCGGTGTCGCCATGTTGAACGGCATTGTCTTGGTCTCGTTCATCAATGAACTGAGGGAGAAAGGTCTCTCGGTCGTTGAGGCCGTTCGCCAGGGCGCGGAGCTTCGGCTCCGTCCCGTGCTCATGACCGCGAGCGTGGCAATATTGGGGCTCATTCCGATGCTTCTTTCAAGCGGGGTCGGCGCGGAGACACAGAGGCCACTGGCCTCTGTCGTTGTTGGCGGTTTGATCACTTCGACATTTTTGACGCTTGTTCTGCTGCCGGTGCTCTACGAATGGATGGAGACGCGACGCTCCGCTACAGCAGATGAGCCATCAATAAAACCAGTGTTGCAACCGGCTGAATAACGTTCAACAAGGATAGAAAAATGACTGCTCTAAAAGAGATCAAAGCCTTCATTCACCGCAATCGCGTCGCCGATGTCATCCATGCGTTAAAGAAGGCGGGCTTTCGAGACCTTTCGGTGATTGATGTCAAAGGAATACTCAAAGCGCTCGATTCCCAGGAGCAGGAATATTCCATCGAAATTGGGGAAAAGGTCATCACCGAAGTAAAGGTAGAGCTGGTGTGTGAAGAGAGCCAGTTAGACGAGGCTGTCAGTATTATTCGTGACAATGCTCGTACGGGTCAGCCTGATGCGGGCTGCATATACGTCAGCGATATCGTCGCCAAAATTTCAATCGACGATGAGTAAGGCAACATATTGATCAATAGACAAAGTCAGCTAGTCGAGTGTTACGCGCTAAAATATTGAGAATGGAATTAGCCTTATGATGTATTCAAGCACTAAAATCATGCCGCGTCTCATGGGTTCAGCCATGTTACTTCTTGCCACTGGATGTGCTTCAGACAGAACGGGTCCCGCTGAGAGAGGTAACATCAAATTCATTATTGCTGAAGAAAACGCTGACTATATCCAGCATGTGCAGACCGTGTTAGATGACGAAGATGCCACAACAGTTAAAGGCCACGTGCGGCGCGGTGTTGTCGGTCACATTCCTCATCTGTATCAGGGCCATATTGATCTATTCATCGAAAATGAATTCGGCGCGGTGATTGAAACTGGCGTGGTCAGACTCAAGAGCAAACAAGTCTACTTTACGTACCATTTGACGTCGAAGCCTTTTAAAGCTGGCGTGATCAAAGTCGCATATTTCAAAACATCTCATAGCCGTCATCGGAAATTTTGAATTCTGAGCGCAGAGATCCATTGTTCCTATTCGATAGGCTGTATGGATGCCCGGTTTACGCTACTATTCATTCATGGCGGTGTGTCATATCACTTTGTGATGGCGTGCGCGAGCGAAGAAAAAGCCACTCGCTGGTGAAAACGGCAACCAGGCCGATTACGGCAACAATAATAACGAGAATGTCACTCGTTACTTTTATCGCAACAAATGCGCCAAGAACGATAACATCCAAAACGATTGCAGTTATGAGAACAAGAGCGTTCGCCTGCACTTCCTCGCGGATATGCCGCAAAATTCCCCAATGAATCGCGATATCCATCACAAGATAAAATATGGCGCCAAGCGCCGCAATCCGAGTCAAGTCGAAAAAAACAGTCAGCGCGATGGCGATCACGACCGTATAGACAAGAAGATGACTCCGCAGCGGCCCCGGCATGCCGAAATGCCGATGCGGAATCAACGCCATATCCGTCAACATAGTGAGCATTCGTGAGACAGCAAAAACGCTGGCAATGACACCGGAGGCTGTTGCGATAATCGCGAGGGCGACGGTGAACCAGAGACCGTATTCCCCCAATGCCGGACGAGCCGCTTCCGCCAGTGAAAAATCCTTCGCAGCAATAATTTCAGGCAGCGTG
>JAJFIN010000178.1 GCA_021774955.1 Alphaproteobacteria bacterium
ACGAATGCGCTATTAGAAACAACACAAAGCCGGATTAATACTGGTCTGCGTGTTGCCGGTGCACGGGACGACGGTGCGGTTTTTGCCATTGCGCAGAACCAACGTGCTGAAGTTGCTGCATTGGGTGCTGTGAGCTCGTCACTTGATCGTGCCGTGTCAACAGTTGATGTTTCTCTTGCTGCAGGCGAGGCTATTTCTGACCTTTTAATTGAACTGAAAACAAAAGCTTTGGCTGCTGCTGACAGTTCACTTGATACAACAAGCCGGAATGCCTTGAATGAGGATTTTAAGGCGCTTCGTGACCAAATTGCTACGATCTCCAGCAACGCATCGTTTAACGGTGTTAATCTGGTCAATGGTTCAACGGCCAACATTCAGGCTTTGGCGAATGCTGACAATTCTAGTCAGATTACGATCGCGGCTGAGAATCTTTCGTTGAGTGCTGCAGTGGTAACTCTAACATCTACCGCTACGATTGCCACTCAAGCGACTGCGTCGACGGCTATTACGACGATCAGCACTTCACTGCAAAACGTCAATAACGCCCTGGCTCGCCTTGGTACGGGTTCCAAGAAGGTGACAGTGCAACAGACCTTTGTGACCAAGCTGTCTGACTCGCTAACGGCTGGTATCGGTAATTTGGTTGATGCCGATTTGGCCAAGGAAAGTGCGCGATTGCAGTCACTGCAAGTGCGTCAACAATTGGGTATTCAAGCCCTTGCGATTGCGAACCAAGGACCAAGTATTGTCCTCGGTCTCTTCCGTTAATCGGTTTAGGATTGGGGGCCTGGCTTTGGCCAGCCCCCTCTCCACTCTAAATTAAGTTGGACAGCGTGCGAAACGCTGAATGGGATAGAGGAGTTTAGACCCGCACATGAGGTGCGTGTAGAGAGAATGAGGAGGTGCCAGCGTATCTGGTAACATGAAAAATGGTTGGTCCAATTGTCACACAAGTACCGTTCATAGGCCCCTTACGGGCTGACGCTCCTAAGGAAGCTGATGAACGACGCATTCAGGAACAGGTGAGCCGAAAGGTTCCCAAGTCCGGTGCACCAAGTGATTCTGCGCAGCCCAGTGACGAAGTCCTGACTGCCGAAGGGGAGATCAACAAGCTTGCACAAGGTGTTCTGAGTACAAATTCACGCCTCTCAATCGAAGAGGATAAAGAAACAGGCGACTATATATATAGAGTGATTGATACGGAAACGGGTGACGTTATCAATCAATGGCCGCGCGAAGAGCTTTTGCGCCACGCCAGGGTCGCTGACGAAACGATCGGTGGGGTTATCGACCAGCGGGTTTAAATCGTTGGCGAGTTGAACTTCCCACAATGGACTGGGTAAAAACGCGGGCTAATCGCCCGCGTTTTTTTGTGTGGAAATGCCCACACGAGGTCTTGGACTTACCCGGCTATTTTTTCCCACTGTCACCTAAAAGCATCCAGATGCGGCAGGGTTTTCCTGCCTAAGTATCGACCAATTTGCGCGGGAAACTTGAAATATTTCAATAAAATCAATAGCTTGAAAGTTTTCTCCGAACTGGCACGTGGCTTGCTGATTAGGGGCTGGAGCAACAAGACCGCTCCAGAGCCAAATCATAGGAAGAACCAACAGGAGAAAACTCATGGTTGTTTCAGTCAATACCAATCAGGGCGCACTGATCGCGCTCCAAAATCTAAATGCGACAAGCCGCTTGCTTGAAGGCACCCAGCTCCGAATTACCACTGGCCTTAATGTCAATGGCGCCAAAGATAATTCATCCGTCTACGCTATAGCTCAAAATATGCGCGGCGATATCAAAGCGCTTGATGCCGTGCGTCAGAGTGTGACGCGGGCTATTTCCATTACCGATGTGGCGCTTGCTGCCGGTGAAGGAATTTCAGACCTATTGGTCGAAATGAAAGCCAAGACGGTGGCCGCTAATGATCCGTCACTCGATACAACATCGCGTAATGCGGTGAATGAAGATTTCAGAGCCCTCATTTCACAGATCCAAAGTATTATTCAAACCGCCGCGTTTGATGGTGCGAACCTCATTGATGGCGGTTTGACTTTTGGTCTCGCTGTTCTTGCTGATGCCGACGCACTCAACACGATTACAGTTGGTACGGAAAATCTAACGTTGAGCGGCGCGATTATTACGCTTGCAACGACGGCAAATGTTCTGACAACTGCTGCAGCATCGACAAATTTGAGCTTGCTCAACACGTCTCTGGCGAATGTCAACTCGGCGCTTGCCCGGATTGGTAGTGCGGCCAAGAAACTCGAGACACATGCGGTGTTTATTTCGCGGCTACAAGATTCGCTTACAGGCGGTGTTGGTAATCTCGTTGATGCCGATCTGGCGAAAGAAAGTGCGCGATTACAGGCCTTGCAGGTTAAACAGCAATTGGGGGTTCAAGCCCTATCGATTGCCAACCAAGGTCCGCAAGTTATCCTTTCGCTCTTCCGGTAATAGTAGTTTCAATCGATTTGGCTCGATCCCGAAACTGGAAGAACCACGTTTTTCAAAAGGCCATCCGCGAGGATGGTCTTTTTTGCATTTGTATTGATGAAGTGCCAGGCCGCCCGCTCCCCCTTCCCAACCACCCCTAGGGTACCCTCATCGGGTGGTTGGGAAGGGGGAGCGGGCGGTAAGGTAATTATGTAATGAGATTTGTGACGACATCAACGACACGGTCGACATCCTCAGTGCTCATGTCGGCGGCCAGGGGCAGCGATAAACAGCTTTGGTAATAGGCCTCAGCCCCGGGCAGGTTCTGATCGCCATAAAGATTACGATAATAAGGTTGGCGATGGACCGGGATATAGTGGACTTGTGTTCCAACCTGCCGCTTATTTAACAGGCGCATGAATTCGGCGCGCGATTTACCGATGGCGTTGAAGTCAAACAGTGCAACGTAGAGGTGCCATCCGACCTTTGGGTTGGCGTGCTTGTTGATGGGGCGTATACGCGGTGCGAGCGGTTTGAGCAGTCGATCATAATGCGCGACGAGCGACTGACGTGTTTCGACAAAACGATTGAGCTTTTTCAACTGGCTTAAACCCAATGCACAATGCAGATCGCTGGCGCGATAGTTCAGTCCCAGCTCTTGCAGTTCATAGTACCAAGGATTTGGAGCTTTGTTGTCCTGGCTTTCCCAGGCGAGGTCGGTTTCGGTATAACTTTCGGGATCGCGCGTGAGACCATGATTGCGTAAACGTTTGAGGTTGCCCGCAAGCTCAGGATTTTTGGTTGTGATCGCACCGCCTTCGCCCATGGCAATGGCTTTGACCGGGTGAAAAGAAAAGACCGTCATGTCGCAATGGGCGCATGAGCCGATGGTGTGGTCGTTGCCGTCGTGATCTTGATAGATGGTGCCCAGCGCATGGCAGGCATCATCAACCAGTTTGAGGCCGTGTTTGTCACACAAAGATTTCATGGCGATGACATCGCCGCATTGGCCGGTCAGATGCACGTTGAATACAGCTTTGAGCCGGGCGGGGTCAGCGCGATCGATCGCATGCGCAAGGTCTTGAGGACGCATCAACCCTGTATCCGGATCGACATCGGCAAAGATTACATCAGCGCTGACATAGCGGGCGGCATTAGCCGTTGCGACGAAGGTGATGGCCGGGACAATAACCTGATCACCCGGCCCTAGATTGAGTGCTAAAGCGGCAAGGTGCAGCGCTGCGGTGCCGTTTGAGCAAACCACCGTGTGGTCTGCATCGACATAATCGCCGAGCGCTTGTTCGAATGCATCGACGTAGGGGCCGGTGGTTAGGAAGGGAGACTTGAGTGCTTCAATGACGGTCAGAATGTCATCGGGTTCGATGACTTGTCGGCCATAGGGAAGATGCTCGGGTGTTTTGTCCTGGGCTTCTTCTTTTGGTGTTTGTATTTTTCGTCTTAGCTTGGGAAGCATGATTTGAGGAAATCCTGGAGTGCACGCGCATCCAAGCGCTCGGGGTTCGTGTCACTAGAATATTCAAATCCGTCAAGCACCGGTTGGGCGCCGTTGTCGATATAATCTTCCTTTGACCATCCAACGAAGGTCGGCAGGATGATATAGCGATCATCATGTTCAACAGTCATGCGGCCATCATCGATCGGGACCATGATTTCATGAAGCTTTTCACCGGGACGAATGCCGACGATCTTGATCGGGATGTTGGGGGCAATCGATTGGGCTAAGTCGGTTGTTCTCATGCTCGGAATTTTGGGAACGAAGATCTCCCCGCCTTGCATGAGCTCCATGCTGGACAGAACAAAGTTCACACCCTGATCGAGGGTGATCCAAAAACGGGTCATGCGCTCATCGGTAATCGGGAGCGATTCAGCGCCATCAGCTAAAAGCTTCTGAAAGAACGGCACGACCGAGCCGCGAGAGCCAACAACATTGCCATAGCGGACGACCGCGAACCTTGTGCCGTCAGCGCCACCTAAATGATTGGCGGCGACAAAGATTTTGTCCGAGGCGAGCTTGCTGGCGCCATAAAGGTTGATCGGGTTAGCGGCTTTGTCAGTGGAAAGGGCAATGACGCGTTTAACCTTTTGACGGATGGCGGCTGTCACAATGTTTTCAGCACCCATGACATTGGTGCGGATGCATTCGAAGGGATTGTATTCAGCAATGGGGACGTGTTTCATCGCGGCAGCGTGAACCACATAGTCGACGCCGCGCATGGCAACTTCAAGACGGTCACGATCTCGGACATCGCCAATAAAATAGCGCAGATAAGGGAATTGCTCCTGAGAGAAGCGCTGCGCCATCTCGTATTGCTTGAGTTCATCGCGAGAGAAAATGATCAACCGTTTGGGTGTAAACTGAGAAATGACTTCACGGATAAAGTGATTGCCAAACGATCCCGTGCCACCGGTCACCATGACAACCTTGTCGTTTAAGTCAATCAATGGCTCAGCAAAATCACGTTTGGTGAAGAGTGCATTCAGCTTGCCCGTTTGATCTGATTTTTCTTCTGTGTGCTGAGATGCCGCTGATTTCGCCGACATATATGCAACCCCTAACAAATCCTTAACGAAACAATTTCAACTGTTCCATTTTCTTTAAGGAGTCTTACTTGCAATGGTTAAAAAGCGATGAAGGGTGGCGCGCATCGCCGCGAATTCAGACCGGTGTTGCAGACAATGAAAAACTGAACTGACGCGGACCTTGCGTGGTTTCAATGGGGTTTCGTGTCTCGTCCATTTCCAAGGCTGACAGGCTTACGCGGCAGAAGACATTGTCAACGACCGGCTTATGGGTAATGAGGCCCAACAGAGCAGCCTTGGTCATGTCGACATCAATGCGTAAGCGCCATTTGTCGTCGCCAAGGTCGACCCAGCCTTCGGTCATGCCGAGACCGCAACTGGCGGAGACAAGAAACGTCACCGGCGCTCCATGGTCAACGTCGATGCCGGCGAGAGCAAATGTTTCTGGATCCACGCCGCCATTGTGGCTGCGATAGGTGAGCTGTTGAATATCAAAGGCGTCGGGGTTGAGAGTAAAATTGCCCATGCGCAGAGATCCGCGGTGGGCATCCTGCCAATCAAGCAGGATATCGTAATCAACGCGGGGTGTGTCTGGGTGAATGGTTAAGGATTTGGTAATGAGTCCCTTAGGCGTGTCGATTTTTGTTTGCACGATCAAACAGTTTGTTTCTGGATCGATAGACCAGTTAGCCTGGGCCGGATTGAGATCGGTGACCTTGGGCGCGCCAGGACTTTCTAAAGTGACGCCACCGCTATACCAATCAAAGCCATAGCCAATATGATCGAAGAAACCGTGGGGTAGGGTTCCGCATAAGGTGCGTTGTTCTTTCTTGTTCACTATTGTGAAGGCTTGCACAGCGAGGCCGCGGCGTTTGTTGAGGATGAGTTCGAGGCACTTTGTCTTTATGGTCAAAAGGGTTTCTGTTTCGGTCACAACTGGAGCAGGGACTTTTTTGTTTGGCGAGAAAACTTTGACCTTTGGCGATGAAAATTTCTGCGACAATTGATCGAGCTCGCCGTTATAAGCCGCCCATCTTTTTTCAGTGATGTGGGTGCGAAAGTCGCTGGCCCAAAGATAACAAAGCTGGCGCCAGTCGTCCTGCGTTGCGTCTTTTGATTGAGCCATGGCTTGGTAAAGCTGCCAGCATTTGGTATTGGCATAAACATCATCGCGGCCCGATACCGACCAGCGGGTAATATTGTATTTGTGCTGTTTCTTTACCGGGATTGGGTAATCGGCTGTTTCTAACGATAGCGGCGCTGGAGCTTTGCAAGCCTTGATCGCGAGGGCATCGCTGGGCTTGATGAGTTTGATCGTTGTGTCATCGACGACTTTTTTTAACGCGTGTTCTATGCGGTTCCATTCACTTTCCTGAGACGGGGCGGCTTCGGTTTGAAACCGTCCGGGCCGATAGTCGAAAATCTCTACGTCATTACCGTAAACGGGCAGTACACGGTCTTCTTCACCGACTTGGCTTTCAATATAAGTGCAATACTCATCGGTTGAGATGTCGCCGTGGGCTAAGCGCTGGAATTTCTGAAAGGCAATGGTGTTGGTCCACAATACCGGCAGGGTCGCTTTTGTTCCCTTGGCTTCTTGAGCGGCGTAGCGCCAATAAGGTGACCATTCGGGATGGCGTGCGGCGCAATTGTCCCAATCCATGATGATCGCGGAATAGCCCGCTTGTTGATAATGTTCGATCAGCCCGCGGCTATAGGCTTGCTCGTTAACAAGGGCGAGGGTGGGCTTGATACCAAGAAGGCGCTGATAGGTTTCGTTGCCGATGGAAAGATTGTGTTCAACGACTTCGGCGGGAACGAGCGGACCAATGAGCTGGGCATAACCGGCGCCAACAAATTCGATGATGCCTTCGTCGATCAAATCGCGGAGTGTGGTGATCCAGTTGGGATCGATGCGTGCGATTTCTTCGAGCGTATAACCGGTGGCCTCAATAGCCATCGGCCATTTGTGTTTGTTTGCAAGATTAAGAAGAGGCCAGTAACATTTTTCGACGATTGTCTTGCGATCGTCGGCCTCGATCGAAGAGAAGGCGATGTTGAGATGAAACAGACAATATCCGTATAGGGTCGCCATACTTCATTGCGCCGCTTGGAGGGGAGACGCCTCATCGACAGCTTCTGTTTTGATGCGGATTGTTTCAATGGCTTTTTGGGCGCGCATACGTGCTTCTTGGACAGAATCTGCCGTTGCGATGACCATGGCGGCGCGGGCTGTTGTATCGGAAGGTTGCGGCACGACCTGGCCAAGCTCAGCACTGACCATAATTTCTTCGATGCCAGGCAGGGTGCGCGCTTCTTCGACACCCCAGATGGCGCTGATGCGACCGGCATCAGGAAATTTGTAACGCTGAACGACAGCGCGTTGTTTTTTGGCGATCAGGTCTTGGCGATTGATGGGATCGTTCAAGGCCATGCGGATGACATTGCCAACAAAATCGACACCGGTATTCAGCGGGATCTCAAGTGTGCAGAAATAACCGCCGCTTAACCGCGCCGCCAATTCAATCACATGAGGCTTGCCATCGACGACGACGATGTCACCTTTGACATTGCCGCGGGTGATGCCCATGGCTTTGGCGGCATCGGCGACGGTATCACATACCGTCTGTTGAATGTCGTCCGGGAGATGGCTGGGGAGGTCGCCGCCGTTTTCGATGAAGTAGGGCGCGTATTGTTCGAGCAGCTCGTAATTTCTGTCGGAGAAACCGGGCGTGAAACAGGTGCCGTCGATGACAATCGATTCTGTGCTCACCTGCGGGCCGGGTAGATATTGCTCGACCATGACGCGGCCGGTTGGTGAGTTAGATTTCGAGGCTTCAAAAGCCCAAGAGAGATCGCT
>JAJFIN010000179.1 GCA_021774955.1 Alphaproteobacteria bacterium
TTCCAGCAATTCGCGGGCTTTTTGATCTGACACACTTTTGGCAGTGACCACACCCGCAGTTTTTGCAAGAAGATTTAGGGACGATTTCACTGCAGTCTCTTGGTCGAAGTCCTTGGAGGGTTTAATCTGTATGGTGATGGACCCAACTAAGCTGTGTGTCCAAGATCTTGCGGCGGCGTCTACAGCGATCACGCTGCCAAGTGTTATTGCTGCAAGGAAGCACATGATTGTGATGACCCAAACCAGAGCGCTATTGCCGAGGGGGCCGTTTTTGTCTTCGGGTAAGATAGATACTCGATCTTGTTGGAGGGCATTCATGGCGTGACCTCAGCTTTACCAGTAGGTGCGTGCTTTAGATAATCTGCTGATGCGTTCAAAACCGATAGCGACCCTTGATCGAGATGGAGTTCTGGTGCGCCGATTGCGTTGACAAGATGTTGATCATGGGTGGCGATGACAATTGTCGTGCCGAGTTTGTTAAGTTCAATGAAAAGACGCATGAGGCGCAATCCGAGTTCAGCATCCAAATTACCGGTGGGCTCGTCTGCCAGGAGTAAATCTGGTTTTGCAACAATCGCACGCGCGATGGCGATGCGTTGTTGCTCGCCACCAGACAATGAGGGCGGTTTTGCATCGATATGCTCGCCCAGTCCAACCCAGGTCAAGAGCTCAACAACATCTTGTTTGTATTCTTCTGGCTTTTTTCCTGCGATTCTGAGTGGAAGTGCCACATTCTCGTAAGTCGTCAAATGATCAATGAGTCTAAAATCTTGGAACACAACGCCGACTCGGCGACGCAGTAATGGCAATTCGATTCGAGACGTTTCAGCCAAATCCTGTTCGAATAGGGTTATTGCACCGCGCGAAGGGCGCTCGGAAAGATAAAGCATTTTTAAAAGTGTTGATTTACCGGCACCTGAGGGACCGGTCAAAAATCGAAAATCGCCGTGGCGAAGCTCGAATGTGAGGTCATGCAATACTTCGGGGCCCATGCCATAGCGCATGCCCACATTGTCAAATTTTACAATGATGTTTTGATGTACGCCTTCCACGGGCACCCGCGTCAATGATCGGTCAATAATTGGTTGATAAAGCTTTTTTGAAGTCGGTGCCAGGGGGTGCTAGGTTTTTCCTCTAGCTCTCGTTATACTTAATTGATGGGGGATCATGATGAATTGAATCATGCATGAAACCCACTTTGGATGGAATGGGACATCTTAGACCGTCATGATTATTACCTGTCCTGATTGCAATACGCGATATCTAGCAGAGACGGAGGGCTTTTTGCCCAACGGCCGGACAGTTAGATGTACCAATTGCAGCTATTCTTGGTTTCAAGACCCGCCTGACGACAATGACCAGATTTTGGCGCTGGATGACGGGGAGTTTACAACGGCTCAACATGGCGCTTCTGTTGCCGCTCTGCCGTCGCCAGAAGGTAGACACTTTGCCGGTGTTATCGATCGAGCGGGTGTTGGCCGCTTCGCTGTTGTTTTTCTGATGGGCGCGGTTGTCCTCAGCGCAATTGTCAGCCTCGTTTTGTTTCGCTCAGAGGTAGTACGGGCCTGGCCTCCCGCGGAAGGTCTATATACATTGACGGGGCTTGGCGTGAATGCTGAGGGCTTGGTCTTTCGTGAAACCAAATATTCTCGCCGAATCGAAGATGGTACATCTGTGATTATTGTGGAAGGCAAAATCGTCAATGAAACCGGTCTGCCACAGCCGGTACCGGCAATTAGAGTCACGTTGAGGGATTCGGATGCTCACCCCTTGGATCATTGGGAATTTGCACCGTTTAGTGATTTGCTTGAACCCAATCAATCTCATCGATTTGAGACACGACGTTCAAGCCCCCCAGCAAACGCCTATGATCTCGAAGTTCGGTTTGTTGAAGACAGATCGTAGTTGATGATCTGAGACACGATATCGATGGATCAAAACCGTTTAAGCAAACGCTCCAAATAATCTAGTTCTTCTTCGGCTCGCGTCGGGTCAGAGGCGCGACGCTGAAGTTCATCGAGAATTTCTCTCGCCCGCTTCAGTTCCCTTTCGGTCGGTATTAACACATCATCTCCGTATGCGCGTCCAATTCTCCCTGTGGGGCGCCCAAGTGGATCATTACCGGAAGAGCGCGCATTCGGTTGTCCAGCGCCATCACCGCTAGACCCGGCCATGCGCGACATCAGCTCTTGTGCAAGTTCTTTGGCTCCTTCTCGCAAGTGTTCGATGGCTTGCTTTTCAGCATCTAAAGCTGTTTCAGCATCCCCCTCTGACAATGCCTCCCTTGCCTCCTCCATGGCCTGTTCAGCCCGTTTCAGTGGGGCTGGTATCTCTACATCGTGGCCGTTTAAGTCATTGCCCAGACGACCTAGGAGCTCGGACAATTGCTTTTGGCGTTCTGCAAGGGTCGCAGCGTCATCATCGCTTAGCGCCCCTCGTGGTTCAGAACCACCAAATGTGTTGCTGTCCTCGCCATCATCGGGGCCTGCGCCTTGAAAAGTGTCGTCTAGTAAGTCGCGCTCTTTGCCGATCATGTCGCCGAGTTCGTCCAGAGTTTTGCCCATTGCTTGTTCTTGTGCGCCACCTTGCCCGCTTCCGGTACTGGCTTGTAGATTTTCGAGCGTGCGTTGCAGGCTTGAAAGTAGATCGCTCGCACTTTGAGCGTCACCTGATTGAGCCATTCCTTCAATGGCTTCCAATAAGTCATCGAGATCTTGGCGGGTTAATGTGTCGGTGTTCGGATCAAAAGGTGAAAGCTCTTCGCCGCGCTCCAAGGTATCTTGACTGGCTTGTGCCAAAGCTTGCAAGTAGCGCTCGAGAGCCTCGCGATATTCCTGAAGCAGTTTTTGTATCTCGTTGATCAATGTCTCGGCTGCAAGTGCGTCGAGTAAGGCTTGTTGAATTTCGCGTAATTCACGCGCTGCAATTGTGACATCACCGTCTTCCAGCCTCAATGCCAGATACCACATGAGATCGATCATGGGGGTCGCGTCGGCGAAGGATTCCGGTTCGAGAATAGTGAGCGACCAAAAGATATTTCGAATACCCAGATATACGACGGTGTCGTCGAAATACTCCTGAGGATGCAAGGTTAGGGCGTCCAATGCTTCAGTGACTTCGCGCCATTGCGAAGGTGCACTTGCGAGGTTGCGGCGCTGCTCTACTAGTGCACGTGCGAGTGGATCATGAAATGATCGTTCGGGTAATGTGATTATTTTTTTTTCACTTTCCCCCACTTGGTCTAGATCATCAGTTGCGATTAACGTGATGGATACTGGTAGTCCAGCCCAAGGGTGTGCCGTCAAATCGTGAAAAGTTGTTCCGTCTAAATTCTGACTATTGTTGCCTGACACGGGAATCGACAGACTCATGGCTTCACTTTTGTCGGCCCCAGATGGATAACTTTTATCTTCAGTGACGCCCTTCTCCGTATCGATGTTTGGGTGTTTTCTATCTGACAATCGGATGATTGCCTCAGCACTCTTTACGCCGTAGTCGTCGTAAATTGTGTAAGCGAGTTGGAGGGCTTTGTGTTCCGTTTCTTTTGGATCCTCAGCAAATGCGATTGCTGGTAGGCGATCTGGAGTTACACTAACATGCCACGTTTGCCTTGTGCTCCCTGTTTTGAGGTTCAATTCGATATCGTGTTCAAGGATGTATCGAATTTCGAAAGATCGACTTTCGATAGAGTTACCCTCGAGCGTTTGCTTTTCTATGGTCTCTATAGACCTAACATTTAGTCGAGGCGCTTGCTTTGGTCCAGATGTCCGGATTATCAATTCTGCCCCTTGTGGGACGTTGATTGCACCATTGTTCTCACCTTCTGCGACTGCTAAAAATATTGGGGCTTTGTGAGTGTAGGGAGGTGGGTCAACCCAAGCGTCGACGGATACTTGGGTTCCTGGAGCGATGGACCACGAGGGCGCAAATCCGACAGCGATGCGTGCTTGCCAGTCTGCGCCTGCAGAAACTGCGCCGACAAAAACAAACAAGAAAGAAAGTGCACCGAGGCTCCACGGATCATTCGTGCTTGTCGACAAATTTGGCAGGCCGATGCGTAATCCCCTGAACGCTATTTTCAAGCGCTCAGTGTGTTCGCGCCACAGCCCTGTGGTTAGCGGATCGCTATCGCCTAGACTGAGGTTTTCGTTGATCGACGTGAGTGGGCGGTGAGTTAGACTATTTTTTCGTTCAAGATGACGCAGACCTTCTTGCGGTGATGGGAATCTGAGAGATCGACCGTCGCGCCACAAAAAGACACTGACGGTGAATAGGCAGCCAACAAGAAAGATTCCGTGTAGCAGTCCAGGGACGAGAGCCCAAAAACCAACTAGCGACAAAAATAGGAAAAATGCCGAAAGCGATAACGTTCTCCAAATTGCGCTAAAAACCCGTTCGACAAAAAGGACACACTGACCGCGCAGGGAAATACTGGAATTATTCTGCGTCGTTCCAACCTCGGTTGCAGTGCTGTCGCTTCGGGTTATCATTGCTAGCATCCTTGCGCTTTTAGAGCGCGTATGCAATCCAATTTGACTCAGGTCTAGTTGAACACGTTATGACGTTTTGAGCCAATCGGGGATTTGATCTAGACCGAGCAATGCCTCGTATGTTGGGCGCGGTCTGACTATTGCCAACTTGTCCTTATTGACCAGAACTTCTGGGATTAATAACCGCGAATTATAGGTTGACGATTGTACGGCACCATAAGCACCCGTTGATAGGATGGCGATTAAATCGTCGGCAGCGAGGGGTGGCATGGCTCTCGCTTTTGTGAATGTATCGCTGGTTTCACAAACAGGGCCAACTATATCGACCTCTTCAAGAGGGGCTTTGGGATCTGCTTCTTTGACCGGCAAAAAGGTGTGGTACGCGTCATAGAGGGTTGGTCGAATGAGATCATTCATAGCTGTGTCGATGATCACAAAGCGGCGATTGTCTCCATCTTTGGTGTAAATTACAGAAGAGACAAGGATTCCAGCATTTCCAACAATCATGCGTCCGGGTTCGAAGATTAACCTGACGCCGAGATGGCCAGCCACCTTTGTGATCATGAAGGCATACTCATCGGGATGAGGGGGAGGCTGGTTGTTATCAGTATAAGGGATGCCAAGACCACCGCCGAGATCTAGATTCTGGATCGCGTGACCATCAGCGCGCAATGTTTCGACCATCTCTGCGACTTTGGTGAAGGCAGCCCTAAAAGGATCAAGTTCGGTTATTTGGCTGCCAATATGAACGTCTATCCCGGTCACATCGATGCCTGGTAAAAGACTGGCGTGCCGATAGACGTCGCGCGCGCGCGCCCAAGGTATGCCGAACTTGTCTTCGCTTTTGCCGGTCGAAATCTTTACGTGACTACCGGCATCTACATCTGGATTAATTCGTAAGCTGATGGGAGCTCTTGTGTTTCTGCTTTGAGCAATCTCATTCAGGCGCTCGAGTTCCGCTTCAGACTCAACATTGAATTGAAGGATACCTTTTTCGAGGGCGAATACGAGTTCGCTGCTTGTTTTCCCAACACCTGAAAAGACTATCTTGTGAGCGGGTATTCCTGCTGTGAGGGCTCGACGAAGCTCACCTTCTGAAACAATGTCGGCGCCTGATCCGAGATCGGCCAAAATTTTAATAACGGCGAGGTTTGAATTCGATTTGATTGAGTAACAAACCAGGGCATCACTGTTGGCGAATGCTTTGCTGAAAACGCTGTAGTGTCTTTCAAGAGTAGCTGTCGAATAGCAATAAAATGGCGTGCCAACTTGCCTCGCGATTTCAGGGATCGAAAGTTCTTCAGCGTGTAGAATTCCACCTCGGTAGTCGAAATGATGCATCGACGCTATTCTTCTTTGTCTTGTTGATCTTCATATCCAGGGGGTGGATCAAGAGGTCCCTTTTTACCACAGGCAGACAGTCCAAGGCTCATCGCGATGAGTGTGACAGTTATCCATTTTGTCATGTCAAAAGACCCTTCCATCGAGCAATTTGCACCCGCACATTCTCTGGGGCTGTGCCACCATAACTTTTGCGACTATCGACGGAATTGTCGAGACCTAAAACGGTGAAAACGTCCTTTGTGATGCCGGCTTCTACACTTTGCATGTCTTGAAGCGATAAATCCTCCAGACCACAATTGCGGTTTTCGGCTAAGGCGACAAGCTGTCCGGTTGCGTGATGTGCTTGACGAAACGGCATGTTCAATGTGCGCACCAGCCAGTCAGCAAGATCGGTTGCTGTTGAAAAACCAGAGCCAGCTGCCTTACGCAGGGCATCGGGGTTCGGTGTGAGATCTTGAGCCATTCCGGTCATTGCAAGAAGCGCCAGTTCCAATGTATCCAGTGCATCAAATGTTACCTCTTTGTCCTCTTGCATGTCTTTGGAATAGGCAAGGGGGAGTCCCTTCATCACGGTCTGTAGTGCTGTTTGAGCGGCAAAAATACGCCCGGTCTTGGCGCGGATGAGCTCTGCTGCGTCCGGATTACGTTTCTGCGGCATGATGGATGAGCCTGTAGTAAATTTGTCAGACAAGGTGACAAACTGAAATTGCGCAGATGACCACAAGACGAGTTCCTCGGCAAACCGTGAAAGGTGGATTGTTGTTATCGATGCCGCATTGAGTGTCTCTAGAACAAAATCTCGATCAGAAACGCTATCGAGCGAATTTGCTGTGGGGCGGTCAAATCCCAAAGCGTCCGATGTGCGGTTTCGATCGATGTTGAATGATGTTCCAGCTAGCGCTGCTGCACCGAGGGGGTTTTCATTAAGCCGCCTGCGCGCGTCAACAAACCTTCCCTTGTCACGCTCTAGCATCTCGACATAAGCAAGCATGTGATGACCGAAAGTTACTGGCTGGGCGGATTGCAAGTGAGTGAAGCCTGGCATGACAAAATCAACACCCGTTTCTGCTTGGGCCACGAGTGCAGATTGTAGTTGAGCTATTTGCTCAACAGTGACATCGATTTGATCTCGTACCCACAATTTGAAATCTGTCGCGACCTGATCATTGCGTGAGCGGGCAGTGTGCAGGCGGCCTGCCGGATCACCTATTAGCTCCGTAAGCCGGGCTTCAATATTCATATGAATATCTTCAAGAGAACGAGAAACTTCGAACTGCCCGGTTTCGATCTCTTTTAGAATTGCACCGAGGCCGTTCTGAATGGCCGCATTGTCATCGGCCGTGATCAATTTCATGTCAGCGAGCATTGCTGCATGGGCCTTTGACCCTCTAATATCTTGAGCATAGAGGCGTTGATCGAAATCTATAGACGCATTTATTGCTTCCATTAAGGTATCGGGGCTGGAGGCAAAGCGGCCACCCCACATTTTGTTGCCCTTTGGAGTTGGTGTTTTTGCTTTTTTTGTGTCGGTCATTGTTTTACTTGCTTGTTTGAAGACGCTGTACCGGAGGCCCCGTTAATGTCCCAACGTTTAGTTGTAGGGTTGCTAGTTCTAGCCGCTGTTGTGGCGGGTCTCGCTTACTTTGTAAAGAGTAGCAAGGAACCAGCATTTTCGCTTGCAGACCTTGCACATGGCCAAATGGCTAAGTTTGAAATCGTCGATTCTAGCGCCCCAACACCGCAAATACCGCAAACACCGTTTTACAACGAAGCCGGTGAAACCCTGACCCTCGATGATTTTAGAGGTAAGGTCGTATTGGTCAATCTTTGGGCAACGTGGTGCGCGCCATGTTTGAAGGAAATGCCAACCTTAGACAGGCTTCAAGCGGAATTGGGTAGCAAATATTTTGAGGTTCTTGCAATTAGTGTTGATAAAGCAGGGGTGGAAACCTCAAGGGCATTTCTTGAAA
Source organism: Alphaproteobacteria bacterium (assembly GCA_021774955.1). Lineage (GTDB taxonomy): Bacteria > Pseudomonadota > Alphaproteobacteria > M2410 > M2410 > JAJFIN01. The sequence continues at coordinate 7,805 of JAJFIN010000179.1, forward strand.
GAACGGGTGCCCAGCATTTGTCACTATATGTGGAGCCGAAATTTAGGATTAACCGGGAGCTTTCCGTTTACGGATTACCGGCGACTATTCTATTTGATGATCGAGGCAAAGAGCTAGGTCGAATTACCGGACCCGCGGAATGGGATTCTAAGGACGCAAAGCGGTTAATTGAATTTGTTGTAGAGCCACTGCGCGCAGACGATTGAAATAGTTTTTCTTTGATGGGCCTGTGTTAGTTGCACATGCTGGTGCAAATTTAGCCGCTATTGGTAATGTTTTTTTCGAAGGCTTTGCTAGATAAACTTTAGCTATGGCGGGCACGCCAAATTGCAGATTCGGCAAGATATTTCGAAATGACCGGTCCTCTACTAGTTGATATCACGAATGCAGTAGACTTTTCCACCAGCGAGGCGAAGACACATTCACTAATTCAAGACTGAAAGTCCTAAATGTGCTCTGAGGGAATTACGAATTTCCCAAATCAACTACATTAGGATTTTGTGCGGTGTGTGTGATGCCCCGCGCATCGACACCTGTGTTATCGCGTGGGAACAGGTTCCTCACCGCGGTAATCATAAAAACCGCGACTGGATTTACGGCCAAGCCATCCGGCTTCAACATATTTCACGAGCAGTGGACAGGGCCGATATTTCGAATCCGCCAAACCTTCGTGAAGAACCTGCATGATGGCCAAACAAGTATCCAAGCCGATAAAGTCTGCAAGTTGCAGTGGACCCATTGGGTGATTAGCGCCGAGTTGCATCGCGATGTCTATGGCATCAACTGAGCCAACACCTTCATAAAGGGTATACACGGCCTCATTGATCATCGGCATCAATATGCGGTTGACGATGAAGGCAGGAAAATCTTCAGAACTTGAAACAGTTTTACCAAGTTTGTGCGCAACATTTTCTGCGGTTGCATAGGTTTCTTCATCTGTGGCAATGCCTCGAATAACCTCGACCAATTGCATCATCGGTACAGGGTTCATGAAATGAAAGCCGATGAAGTGTTCGGGACGGTCCGTTGTGGCAGCAAGCCGTGTTATGGGAATGGATGAAGTATTAGTTGCAATTAGTGTGTTAGCTTTCAGGTGGGGGCAAAGATTTTGAAAAATTGCTCCTTTTGTCACCTCGTCTTCAGTAGCGGCTTCGATCACTAAATCAACTTCAGAAAAATCACTTAAACTCTCAGTGGGTCGAATTCGTTTTAAAGCAGCTGCCATGTCTTCGGTGCTTACTTTGTGCCGACCGACCTGTCGGCTCATGTTCGTCTCGATTGTACTCAAAGCCGCGTCGATCCGTTGGCGATCGATGTCGTTGAGCAATACATCATAACCGGACAATGCACATACATGGGCAATGCCGTTTCCCATTTGTCCGGCGCCGATCACGCCAATTTTTTTGACGTCCATGGTCATTTTTCCTTGTCACCAAATCGCTGGTGGAGTTTACGCAATTCTCTAAATCTCATCGTAATGATGAGCTTGGAGCTAATACACTTATTTTGGTTAAGTTGGCTAATAGCCAACTTTCGCTAATTCCTCTTCAAGTTCTGGTACTGCTTTGAACAAGTCAGCGACCAGCCCATAGTCAGAAACTTGAAAAATCGGCGCTTCTTCATCCTTGTTGATGGCAACAATAACTTTTGAATCTTTCATGCCGGCCAAATGTTGGATGGCACCGGAAATGCCAACAGCAATATAGAGTTCTGGTGCAACGACCTTACCTGTTTGACCAACCTGATAATCATTTGGGACAAATCCAGCGTCAACGGCTGCTCTCGATGCGCCAACGGCGGCTCCGAGCTTATCAGCAATCTTTTCAATGAG
>JAJFIN010000180.1 GCA_021774955.1 Alphaproteobacteria bacterium
CCATGCCGCTTAAATCAGGAACGACAACATGGTATTCTCGCGCCAGGAAGGGTGCAACAAAAGCCCACCAATAAGCATGGGCGCCATTGCCGTGAACCAACATTAGGCCCGGCAATCCCTTTTCACCCCATGATAGATAGTGAATGGGAACACCATCGAGATCAAACGTCGTCGAATTCGGTGTGAAATCAATAGCGCGCTCAAACCAACCTGGGCCGGGGACAGGTTCGCCGTTATAGGCCGCTAATGGTCCTCCGCGTTGCGTGTCTGGTTTCGGGTCCGGCGCTTTTTGTTCGTAGGTAATATCTTTCATGTTGCCCTGCCACCCCTTCAGGGCCGCGCTCCTAATGCTTTAAAAACACCTGTTCCCGTCATCAAGGTCCGATCAGCTGTCCAAATTTTGCCGTTCACTGTGAATATATCGTCTTCAAGGCCGACAACTTCCGCTGTTCCTTCAACCCAATCGCCGAGTTTTGCAGCAGAAACAAAATCTGTCAGGAGACGAATGGTAACCCAGTATCGATGGGTCGAAATCGTTACCGCATGACCAAAGGCCATATCAGCAAATGCCATCAGCATACCGCCATGGCAATTATTCATGCCGTTGACGTGATGATCCGATACGATGAATGCGCGGGTATAAGATTTATCATCTAGAACACGCTCATAGAGCGGGCCGATCTGCCGTCCAAAACCTTTGTTCCAATTCATCACTCGATACCCGTCTGGTATCTGGAACATTGTTTCTTCAAGAAGATCGTCTGTCATTCACGCTACCCTGTTGCTAATTATTGTGGGCATTAGGTCGGCAAAGGAACGCCAATTTGATTGAAAGCATCTGCCTGGCGCGCAGTCACCACATCAACATCAAAGGCATCAATTGCCTCGTTAAACAAGCGATAAAAATTTAATTTAGCATCGAGATGAAGAAAAACCGCGCCTAGCCCGATCGCTGCCCGGTCCATAAACACAAATTCGCGCGGTGGGCGCACCGGACCGAGTTCACGTAACTTGCTGTGGACCCGAAAGGCTTCCTTCCGCCCGTAATCACCTGGGGAGATGCCGTCGGCAATGGTTCGCTCGCGGTCATCCAACATTGGCCCATAGATAAATTGCGCCCAGATATTGAGTGTATCTATGAGGTCATTGGATAGGTTCTTAAAACCCCATTGCTCGTAAGCACCGACCGCACGATCGCGATCGTCAGCTTGCATGGCATAATAGAGATCAATAACACCCTTCACAAAGCCTAACCGAAATGTGCGCACGCAACCAAAATCCAAAAGATTAATTCCGTATCCAGAGGACGTTTCTCGAATTGAATAGTTCCCAAGATGAGGGTCGCCATGAATGACACCATACCGATTGAACGGAATCCACCACGCTCGAAACATGGTTTGCGCAATGGAGTTGCGAACTTCTTCGGTGCTATTTTTGTAGCTTAAGAGCGGGTCGCCATCATGCCAGGTCATGGTCAACAATCGCTTGGTCGATAGATCGGGCACACTTTCCGGCACAGTGATCGCCGGATCGCCAGACAATATCAGCCGAAATAACGCCATGTGTCGCGCTTCCAATTCATAGTCGAGCTCTTCGCGTAACCGAGCCCCAACCTCCTCGCTGATCTCACCGGGATCAATTGCTTTGTCGAGCCGACGATACACCGAGAACATTGCATTCAACTGTTTGAGGTCAGCCTCAACCGCAGACTGCATATCTGGATATTGGAGTTTGCAGGCAAGCACCTGGCCTTCAAGACTTTCAGCTTTGTGAACTTGGCCAAGTGATGCAGCCGCTGCTGATTCGCGCTCAAAATGACTAAATTTCTTTTGCCAATCGGATCCCAACTCACTTCGCATACGTCTTTTGACAAAGGCCCAACCCATGGCGGGTGCATTCGATTGAAGCTGGGCAAGTTCCTCAGAAAAACCCTCCGGTAGCGCATTGGGAATAGTCGCGATCATCTGCGCGACCTTCATGATTGGACCTTTGAGCCCGCCAAGCGCGGTTCGCATTTCACCAGCAATTTCTATCGGGCTAGGGTCACGCCCAAGGGCACGTTGACCAGCATAGCGTGCCGCAACACCACCAACACCAGCACCCACTTTAGCGTATCGGCGCACACGGCCGGAAAGACTGTTGCGTTCTTCTGACACTGATGCCCGCTTTCTTGAATTAGTCGCAGCCAATACCTCGAAGGTGTCGCATTCCGTTTCGACACACATTGAGAAAACCGACGCTCTCGCCGATCGGTAATATCGCCTTCAACCGGGACGGTTTCAAGACATTGCGTCAACCTGTCCATGTCGGACGCGATATATAGAGGTAAGTCAATATGAGAAGAAATTGATGCGCCCTAACGCGTCGCTTGAAACAATCACTAGCATCTAAAACCGATCCACTGTCCGGTCTTAAGGTTTTCTTAAACTGCCTAATGGGTCGAGCTTTCTTGGAAATGCCTCAATTTCTATATGAAAGGCCGCCAACTTCCATAATTTGCGCTACTCGATCGACACCTTAAACCTGATTTTTACCCTTCGATGCCAAATTGGCACATCGAAAATTTCCCGGATCCGGGGTCATCGGGAATACCCCAAAAACGCGGGTCAATTTCCAATGAATATTCAGGTTGCAAATGGCAACACTGTAACGAGTAAGGCTTATATCGAATATGTCCCAAACCATTCTGATCGTCGATGACGACCCAACCCAAAGACGTCTACTTCAAGGCGTATTGGAAAAAAGTGGCTACACGACATTTCAAGCCTCGGGCGGATCGGAAGCACTCGAATACATTTCAAAAGAAAGTGGCAGCGTTGATGCGATGCTGCTCGATCTTGTAATGCCAGAGATGGGCGGGATCGAAGTATTGGAGAAACTGGCCCCCCTACAACCCGGTTTACCTGTGATCATCCTAACGTCGCAAGGGGGTGTCGACACAGTTGTGGGCGCCATGCGAGCTGGCGCCATTGATTTTGTTGTCAAACCCGCAAGTCCCGAACGATTGTTGGTATCAATCAAAAACGCTTTGCAACTAAAACAATTGACCGGCGAAGTCTCTAGATTACAGCGAAAGCAATCTGGCAATCTGACTTTCAAAGATTTAATTGCTCGCAGTAGCGCCATGCAACAAGTAATACGTCTGGGCGAACGGGCCACACAATCGAACATTCCCATCCTAATCGAAGGTGAAAGTGGCGTCGGTAAAGAAATCATCGCCCGGGCTATTCAGGGTTCTTCGGATCGAGCCGGCAGAGCATTTGTCACTGTCAATTGCGGTGCTATCCCTGACAACCTGATTGAAAGCATTCTCTTTGGCCA
>JAJFIN010000019.1 GCA_021774955.1 Alphaproteobacteria bacterium
AATGTTTTTGATGGTTTCAGACTTTGTCGCACCGAGCCCCAAAGATGCGTCGCGAAGTGATTGCGGTACCGCATTGATGACGTCGTCGGAGAGAGACGATACGAAGGGGATAATCATAACCCCCATCACAAGACCGGCTGCCAGCGCGCTTTCAGAAGCCACATTGAGACCGAATTGTTCGCCGAACCCACGAATTGCCGGCGCAATGGTCAAGGCTGCAAAGAAACCATAAACCACTGTGGGGACACCTGCTAAAATTTCTAACAATGGTTTGGCCACTCGGCGGAACCGGAGGCTGGCATAATCAGAAAGGTATATTGCTGAGAAAAGACCAATTGGAACCGCAACGACCATTGCAAGTGCTGTAATGAGCAACGTACCCGCGAATAAGGGAACGGCTCCGAACGCCCCTGACGAACCCACTTGTCCTGACCGTAACGCTGTTTGAGGGCTCCAGTGCAGACCAAATAAGAAGTCCATCAATGGAACTTTCTCAAAGAACCTGAGTGATTCAAAAATAAGCGACAGCACAATTCCTATTGTTGTGAGAACCGCAACGGTTGAACACAAAAAGAGAAACGTTTGCATTGTACGCTCAACAAAATTCCGGGCGCGGTATGCCGGGGTGATTTTTCTACAGGCGAGGATAAATCCACTTATCATTGCAATGATGGCGAGGGTAACAAAGAAACTTCGACTGACCCTATGTGCGTTGGTGTAGAGTACTAGGCCTTGCTCTCGAAGACTGTTTGTTTGGCTGACCACGCTTCCTTTTACCAAGCCGGCAATATCACTCATCAGAACTTGGCGTTCTGGCCCTGACAAGGCCGCTGCTGGCTCACCAAGCTCATTCAATACATAGGTACGTAGGAGTGATGGCTCGAAACTCATCCACACGATGGCGATCAACAAAACCGGGCCAAGAGAACAAATGGCAAGGTAATAACCATAATAGCTTGGAAGGGAGTGCAAGTTACGCGTGACGCCACCGACGCTGGTCAATGCCTGCCTACGACCAACATAAACCATTAGGGCCGTGAGTAATGCCAAAGTCAGTACAAATGGACCCATGTCGTAATCGCCCCAAAAACTCACCCAGGTTCATTGCTCATGCAATTCACCCACCCTGACACCAAATAGAAGATGGAGCGGATGCAACGACAACCCCTCCATCCTCCAATTAACTTTTTCAAGCTACTTTGAGAGGGATACTAGACCTCTCGCCGCGTTTGCACCCGCAGCACGATCTGAAGCGGGTAATGGTATCAACCCTTTGTCGGTAAGATATCCGTCCTCACCCCAGGTCGCGTCATTGGTAAACTCAACAACAAACTCAGCAATACCAGGTACTGCGCCGACGTGCTCCTTCTTGACGTAGAAATAAAGTGAGCGTGAGATACCGTAATCGCCAGCTGCAATGTTTTCAAAAGTTGGGGAAACGCCTCCCACCTTCGCACCTTTGATCTTGTCAGCGTTTTGATCAAGGAAAGAAAACCCGAAAATCCCAACGGCTTTTTTATTAGCTTCAAGCTTTTGAACGATCAGGTTGTCATTCTCACCGGCTTCAACAAAGGCGCCGTCTTCTCGAATACCGTGAGCGATGGCTTTGAATGCCTTTTTATCAGACTTTTTCAATGCAGCAAGACAGGCAATCTTTTTTGCGCCGCCTTCCATGGCAATTTCTACGAACGCATCGCGTGTGCCAGAGGTTGGTGGAGGGCCAAGCACTTCAATCTTATTGTTTGGTAGCGATGAGTCGACGTCGCTCCACTTCTTGTTTGGGTTGTCGACCAAAGTGCATTGATCGTCGGTGGGGATTTTTGCAGCCAAAGCCATAAAGATTTGCTTTTTCGAAAGATCGAAAGTTTTGCCGGACTTGGCATTGGCCAGAACGATGCCGTCAAAACCAATCTTTACTTCAGTAATGGTCACGCCGTTCTGCGTGCACAGGTCAAATTCTGATTTCTTGATCCGGCGGGAAGCATTGGTGATATCTGGGTGTTCGAGCCCAACACCTGCGCAAAATAATTTCATCCCTCCGCCGGAACCAGTTGATTCGACAATAGGAGTGGGAAATCTTGTGCTCTTGCCAAATTGTTCTGCAACAGCGGTTGAAAAAGGAAATACTGTTGAGGATCCGACAATTCTAATCTCGTCGCGAGCTTCAGCAGCGTTTGCAATGCTGAAGCTCGTCAGCATCGCCAAAGCGAATATCTTTGTTTTCACAGTGGGTCTCCATTCACCAGATAAACAAAGCCAAACCATTGAGGATTGACAATTTTTACCATTGATCCGAGCGCGATTGCCGCTCATTTTTGTTCACGCCAATGACAATCATCAGCCGGGGCCTGTCTAAGAGTGCGACATCAAGTTGATACGACAGATCCATGACAGTTTTGTGACAAAGCAGGCCCCTTCACTCTAAGTGTATGAAGTTACTTCGTATTTTTAATCCAGATGCTTACTTGGAAAATTATCTGTAGAGATCATCCGAGGGGCGTGCTTCGGGCAAGAGGATTCTAAACACGGTGCCTTCTCCCGATTGACTTTCTATTGACAGAGTTCCCCGGTGGCGATTGACGATATGCTTGACGATAGCAAGCCCCAACCCTGTTCCGCCTTGTTTATTACTGTCTTCGACATTCACACGATAAAAGCGCTCCGTTAGACGCGGGATATCTTCTTCTGGTATTCCACGACCAAAATCGCGAACGGCTATTTCGACCATTTTTTTTTGTGATGTAGATCTTGATAAAGTGAGCCGAACTTTTTTTCCTTCACGACCGTATTTAATGGCATTTTCCAACAGGTTTTGAACCGCTTGCACGATTTGATCTCTATCACCGTAGATATGCGGGAGATCATCGGCGACGTCTGATTCTACATTTACCCCGCTTTCCTCCGCTAACGGAATAAGACCGTCCAATACTGTCCCAACAATCGGCTTTAGATCCAAAACTTCATCTGGAATCACATGCTCATTTAATTCAATCCGGCTTAATGAAAGTAAGTCGGAAACAAGTCTCCCCATGCGCGCTGCTTGCTCCTGCATGATCGCCAAAAAATGTTCTCGTGCTTGCGGATCCTCGCGTGCCGGGCCTTGTAATGTTTCAATAAATCCCGTGAGAGAAGCCAGGGGTGTTCTCAATTCGTGACTGGCGTTCGCCACGAAGTCCGCACGCATTCTATCGGCTCTTTTGATCGGTGTCAGATCGTGGAAAACGAGCGCCGTCTTGTCCGCGTCTACGGGTGTTGCAAATACAGCGTAATATTGATCAACGGGAATCGAACTAAAATACTCTCCTTCCTGGGTTGTTTTGCTCAACCGTGACCGTTCTATAACATCAAGGATTTCCGGATTGCGAATAAGTGTCGAGAGAGGTTTACCAATCGCTGTATCACCCACCAATTTTCGTGCCGATTGGTTGGATCCCAATATTTTTCTAGCCTGGTCAATGATAACAACGGGAACCGGCAAGCCCTCAAGTGCAACTGTATCGACGCTACGTGTAAAGCCTATTTCACCCAATTGCTCCGCGTCACGATTGACGTCTAGTTGCTCGTTCGTGCGTCGAACCTGCTGTTCTCGGACCCAGGCCGCAGCCAAAATAACGCCAATCAAAATCGCAGAGACGAATGCGCTCACCCAGCCCACGAGATACATCGCGGCTAAAGCGAGCACCAAAGCCCCAACTGGGAACAAAAGATCATTCCGCCGCTCGCGACGGGCGGCAACTTCGCGCAGAATAAAATCTCGCCGCTTCAAGATTAGGGGCCTTACCTCAGAATTTTCGAATGTATACGATCGCTAGCCTACAGAATTAATGCATGATGTCGATGCATTGGCAAAGCCTTGGCTTGCAAGAGATACAATATCCGAAGGGTCAACACGGATATATGTCAATCCGTCTACATTCTCAACCAAGCCTTTGACCAGGAGTGGTTCGGCGACAATATCAAGGAAGGTTTCATTGTCATTCACCGGATTGCCGTTTAGGTCGGTGACGATCAACGCATCGACGTCGATCTGCCCCGGCGCCGGGATCAACAGCGGTGGCATGCCACCAAGGATACATAGTTCTGCGCAAGCCTTGTGAACCTTACCATCGCCGGGCTTCATGACCCCAAGAAAGCATTTGGAATCGACGATCTCGCCGCGCAGCGCCGTAATCCGGTCATAGGCCTCAGGAAGTTCCGCCTCGACAACTTGGGGCGCAATTTTTTCAAGAGGGTCAGGAATCTCATAGGCTGACGGCACTTCAATCATGGTCAACGATCCGCGGGCTATGACATATCCTTCCAATGCAATGCGCGTATCGTCATGTTTCCTGAGACGATCTTGCATACCGATCTTACCTTCCGATACAAGCAAGACGTTGGTGCCGAGCAAATCGGTTGGTCCCTCATCTACACGGAATGCTGGATAAGGTTTGAGGGAAACCGTCCCGGACAGGGTGATCGTATCGCTGGTATCCCAAATGCCCGTTCCCGGATCGCGCAAGCTTGCGGCGAACAGTACCGACACGAAGGCGATCGCTGCGACAATGATCAGCCACAACGTCGTCAAGCCAGAGGCGAGTGTTGCGGGCATCTTCAGATAACCAACATAAAATGTGTCAGCGTGGTTTGATTTGTTAGCTGGCATTTTTAGTTTTCTTTAATAACAAGTGGGTCGACGGGTGTGCCAGGAGCACGGGGTTTTGGATCAATAAACAGAGCGTCTTCTTCAAGACGTAACTCAAAAGTTTCAATTTTCTCCGTATAGGGAGGGGGAGAGCGGCCATTAGCTGGGTCGTACTGAAAGCCATGCCACGGACAAGTGATGCAATCATCAATGATGCGGCCTTCGCCGAGCGGGCCGCCTTGATGGGCGCAGACGTTCGATGTTGCTGAAATCTTGTTGTCGTTTCGCCAGATCGCTACTTTTTCGCCTGTGCCAAGACCGACCACTTTAGCGCGTCCATCTCTCAGCTCTTTGACATTGGCAACATAAACCCAATCAGCCCCGCCCTTACCGATCCAGATGGATTTACCATCGCGGCGCCATTCGCGAAAGCCTGTGATCAAGTGCATCGCGATGACCGTACCGACGCTTGAATAAACCAGAACTGTGTAGAAAGAAGCTTGTTCGCTTTGTAAAAACCCTAGCCCGACATGTAAAGCCAACGCCGCATAGGCGATATAGACCAACATGTGGAGGTTCTTCCAAGTGCGCGCAGACAAGTTGGCAAGCCAAAAGTCATGGCTGGTCGCGGCCATCAGAAACAAAATTGTGAGAGCGACGACGCCGAAAACCTCAAAAGGAAATTGTGAGACCGAATCGAAGCGGTCATTGGAAATAAGCACCGAGACAAACGGATTGAGCTCACCAAAACCATGATACCAAAAAACCACGATGATGGCATGAATCAAAGCAATGACAAAAGTTGCAACACCAAGATGACGTCGATTGTATAAAATAGGTAGGAAGAAACTCGACAGCCGCGCCAGCGGACCAATCATCAAAATGAGAGTGAGTAAAATAAATGCGCAAGAACCGAACGCACGGATCAATAAAATCGCTGGTGAGATCGCTTGATCACCGGCCCTGGTCAGCGCGCCAGAAATGATGAAGGCGGTGAGATAAACCACAATGGCGGCGATCAGAAAAAAGTCGTAAACCTTTTTGTTTTTATTCCATTGGACGGCTTCGTATCTCGCTCCCACGGGGTCAGCCCTCCTCAGCCGCGCTCGCCGATGGCGGTGCGCTAGTGGCGGCTTCAGAACGAACCGCAAGCGATAGCGCAACGCCGACCAAGATTAGCGGGCCCAGAACCAGCCAAAATAACAAATGCCGCCGTCGTTGCGCTCTGCGCATAGTGCCCCCAAGGTTTACGAAGCTTTTTTACCCATCAACCATTTCACGACCATCATCGGCCACAGGGCCGCGACACCGGGTATAATCAGGACCCGAAAGCCAAGTGTTGCGCCCTTGGCGTGAGAATCCACACGACCGACGCCCGCGAATGCAAAAAACACTGCGAATATCAACCCGATTGTGAGATAGGTCCCCACCCCTTGGACTATGAGCTCTGCGATAGCCATATCGTCATTTTTATCATGAGATGGTAGAGAAGGCCAGAGACACGCCATTTCAGGCTTTAGGAGGCAAGATGAGACTTTTGATAGGGGCCGCTTTGATGCTGGTGCTATGGGCTTGCGAGGCCCAAGAAGTGCCGTGGAGCGCCGATGAACTCAAAGATCATCAAGAGCAAATGCACAATGCCGGTCGAGCATTCGCGGTTCGGGATCTTTGCATGCCGATGATCAATGAAGACGAGGATGCCCGGTTGCGGGTGCTGCTCGCGATCGAGGCAAAACGCTATTCTCAGCTGAAAGAAATCGACACCGAGGCGCGGCGCGCATGGCTGTTAAAACACGCGTGGAACAGCCATGGGACGGCCGAGCAGCGGGCGTCGTTGGAAGCGTCTTATGACGCTTCATATGAAGCGACTTTCAACGAGATTGAAGCGGATCCTAAACCATTAGAAACCTGTGTGCTGACGATCATCGACTTCCACAATTCGATCATCAATGCCGGCGCTGGCTCGTAAAACCATAACGCATTCGTGAAGAGGTGTGATTTTACGCTTCCATCCATTCAGCCTAATCTTCTACCTGGCGGTGGCTCTCCCCTTGTATCCTTGCGTTGTGAAGCCTCTCGCCAAACACACTTCAGCTGCCCTAACTGACGCATCCCCCAGCGTCGCATTGATAGGGGTGGTGGATTCTTCCGCCACCCTTATTTTTTTGGCCCTTGTGCCAAACGAACAATGCCAAAGCCCCGCGCTTGACAGAAAATGCCCCAACCTTTTATTGTTGCATGATCGGCCTCCTGCAGTCGCCCGTCTAGGCACGTAGCCAAGTTTTATGTGCCCAAGTTCTGCTCCTTGCTGATATGGGAGATAACTATGGGCCATACTTTCAAACTCACACGAAAATTTCAGCCAATGGTCAAGCGCACTTTTGGCGCGCTGTCGATTGCTTTCATAACGCTTTTCTTAGGTGCCTGCAGCCCGGCAGAGATGAAACGCAGCCTTGACCTGGCTCCGGCCAAAGACACCATTACCGGGGCAACCATCCGGTCTCACATGATCGTCTTGGCCGACGATGACATGGCCGGACGCGAGGCGGGCACGGCTGGCTATGATAAGGCTGCGCGTTACGTCGCCGAACAATTTCAAATCGCCGGTCTTGCCCCTTTAGGCGATGCCGGCAGCTATTTTCAAAAAATCGACTTTTTTGAAACCCGGCTCGCACCCGATTCCGCAGCACTGTCACTGATCCGTAACGATCAAATTGTCGATCTGACGTTTAAAGACGATTTCCTACGCACCGGTGGCTACGGCGAAACCAGTGAAGAGGTGACAGCGCCCTTGGTTTTTGCCGGATATGGTATCCAGGCACTTGAATATAATCACGATGACTTTACCGGGATCGATGTTGCTGGGAAAATCCTGGTGGTTCTGTCCGGTGCACCACCGCACTTCGATACCGACCAACGCGCCTTTTATTCCTCTGGCGGTGGCAAACGCGCCAATGCGTCAGAGCGCGGCGCGTTGGGACTTTTATACATTCGCACACCAGCAGACCAGGCACGCCGTCCCTGGGAGCGTTCCTTTGCCTCCATTGGCCGGCCGGGCATGCGCTGGATCGATGAGACTGGCACGCCCCATGGCAGCTTTCCCGAACTTCGCGGCTCTGCCAGTTTAAGTCCTGCGGGTGCGCGCAAACTTTTCGCATTGGCCGAACAGAACCTCGACCAGATCTTTGAAAAACACACCATGGGAGACACCGGCAGTTTCGACCTCAATGTATCGGCGACACTCAAACGTCGCTCCGTACAAAGAACAGTAAGCTCAGCCAATGTTGTGGGTGTATTACGTGGCAGCGACCCGCTTTTACGCCATGAGTTTTTGGTCTATACCGCCCACTTGGATCATCTGGGTGTGCGTCCCGGTGAAGACGGTGACGACATCCATAACGGTGCCTATGACAATGCCGCCGGCGTCGCGGCCATATTGGAAATCGCCAAAGCCATGGCGGCTCTCGACACACCCCCTCGGCGCTCAGTTATCTTTGCGGCCGTCACAGGGGAAGAAAAAGGCCAGCAGGGCTCGAGTTATTTCATCGTTCATGCCCCGGTTCAACAAGACCAGCTGATTGCAGATATCAATATCGACATGCCGTATTTCGGTTTTCCGATTGCCGACATTGAAGCGTTTGGCGCTGAACATTCAAGTTTGTACGGCGCGACAAGAGAAGCCGCTGAATTAATGGGCCTGGAACTCAGTCCGGATTCGATGCCCGAACAAGTACGGTTCATCCGCTCAGATCAATTCTCGTTTGTTAAAACGGGCATCCCGGCGCTGGCCTTTAAAGCGGGTTCCAAATCCTCCGATCCGGACATTGATGGCGATGCCATGCTGCAAGGGTTTCTCAAAAACCATTACCACCGCACTAGCGATGATCTATCTTTGCCCTACAGTCCCGAAGGTGCAGAACGTTTTGTCGAGGCCGCGCTTCTTCTCGGCCTGATAGTGACCGAGCGAGAAGCCCGCCCCTATTGGAATGCTGGTGATTTTTTTGGCGACATGTTCACCGTGCAAGACAAGCCTGGAATGCTAACGAGAATGCCTTAGTGAGGGGGTAGGAGCAAAACTCATATCCAATGATCGACACAAACGAGTTGCATAGATCCAATGTTGGCGCTCTATTGTGTGGATGGTGGGGCCATCAGGGGAGTTAATAATGAGCATACGTGACAAGACGGGACCGTTTTTGGAAAGATCCTGGGTTAATCTCGCTCTCCTTGTTGTTACCGGCGCGGCTGTTGTTATTTCTGGTTATTCGGAAAACCCTGGCATTGGTGTGTTGTTCGCCCTGGTGGTGGCGCTGCTGCGGGCGGCGTTTCAACCGGGCGGGTTTGGACGGCTTGGCTTTAAACGTTCTCATAGTTTGCTTTATTTGCTCGGCGCTTCTTTGGCATTATCCGTTTTGCTAGTGTTTGTGATTGACGGTGTCGTTACTCCGCTTACGGCACGTTTCTTTGAACGCGAGGTTGACCTTTCTCTGTTTGAACCCATGCGGGGAAATGTCTCCGTTCTGTTGCAATGGCTGGTGCTAGCTTGGCTCGGCGCGGCGGTGTTGGAAGAGATTGTGTTTCGCGGGTTTATGCTCGATGCTTGGCGTTCGCTCTTTGGGCACGGATTGCCAAGCTCTCTGACCGGGCTGGGCGTTACTTCAATCATTTTCGGATTTGCCCATGTCTATCAGGGACCGGCTGGGATCGTCAGCACGGGAGCCATGGGTTTCCTAATC
>JAJFIN010000181.1 GCA_021774955.1 Alphaproteobacteria bacterium
AACCTCCACCTCGGTGATGGCCGCGTCTTAAGCCACGGCGACAAAGCCAGCCTCGACCCCGCCTTTGCCGATTTCCTGTGCCAGCGCGGCTTGGTTTTGAAGGCTGTTTAACGAAAATCCCCATACACAAAGGACCAACCACATGGATTATGTCCACAGCACCCGGAGTAATCGCCGGAGGAAAAACAGCAAACCAAAACAGTCTCGCTATCCGGTTGGCTTCACACCCGACGCGGAAGAACCAAGTTCGACTACAGAGGCAGCGGCGCGGATCTATGCGTCGTTTGAAAATGAGACACCCGTTGATCTCAATGGGCTACCCGCGAAACAGCTTGAACCGAGAGGAGAGGTTATTAGGAGATATGAGCAGTCATTGGAAAATCAGCCTGAAGATAATACGGAAGAAACGGCACACAGGATACAAATTCCCATCAAAAAGCTTTACGGTAAAGCACTTGCGCTCAAGCGTTTACTCGAGATACTTGATCTTCCAACTAAAAATGTCGATGAGCTAATTCGTGTGCTGGATGAAATTGGTTATCCAGAAGATCCACTCCGATCAAACAATGACCAGCCTTGGTCAGAACGTTATCCTGGGGATTTCACAAATTATCACAGGAATCCGAAAGGGATACCTAGTGAAAAACTCAGGGAATACACCAATTATTGCAGAGCAGCGAAAATTGCGCACAATCTGACTTGGCCAATATGGATCATGTTGTTGAGAGCGCAGAAAAAGTTGGGAAAGAAAATTTCTGCAAACCAAGCTCGACTATATGCAACAGCGATTGCTGCTTGCACAGCGATATTGGCGATAAGCGCAGGTGCTCGTACGTGGTATTGTTCTTATGTAGGAGAAGACCCGAACTAATATGGGAGACGTTACGAGTAAACCATTGACGGAACTAGATCGCTCCAAAATAGGGCAGTTTAGTTGAATATCCCGCATTAAACTACAAATATATATTGATAAATCTCAATAAGAACGCAAGCAACAACAGCAAGTGCTACTTGAATTCCATGTGTCGTGAAAACGATTTATGGATCAGTCCAAACGCCTTTTCACTACGTCTCGGAATATTGGAATCGAACAACCATGCTGCTTGGTATTTGTTCGGCCGTAATGTTTCCTAGTGGGAAGTTGCAAATGAACATGGTTTGGGAGAATATGTTGTGGCAATGATGAGCTGTTTGCGCCTTTTGGGCGCGCGCGCCAGGTCGATGGTTGTAAAGAAACAGAGTGTTTGTTAGATTGACTATATGACTGAATTAACAGAACTTTCTAAGTCAACAAAGTGGAGTCGCAAGAAGAAGTATCTTCTGTTGTCACTCATGCTGGTGGCATTTACAGCAATCAGCGCCATAATATCCACAAATCCGTCATCTCTTACTTTTTGGATTAGTCTTGGTACAGTCAATATTGCGATAGCTGCACCTGTGTTGATCCATGATATTGTTCACGGAATAATTTCCAGGTTTGGTTTTATTGAAGAACACCTAAGTGCAAATAGCAAAAATTTAAGGGGCACTGACTACAGAGACCGCCGTTCAAGTATAGGGGCTTTTGTATTTTATGGACACTACGTAATATTTTTGTCGCCTCATTCGGAGATATTACTGGTGCAAAACTCAGCCGATGGCCTGCTGACTTTCCTACTTAGTCTGGGGGCTGTGGTTTGCAGAATTATTTTGTCGGGATTGTTTGCGGTGTTGTTCTTATGGGCTTTTGAGTGGATTCTTGATACGGTCGAACTTGCGGATAAAGAACAGCGCGTCTATACAATAGTTACTCTAGGCAAGAGGGTTGCTGCTGCGTCCATAATCGCAGTATCAATGGGACTAATTATCGTTTATTACAATTTACTTTTTATGTGGGTGCCGTTTGGTGAGGTTGCGCTGGGACAAGTTAGTCACGATCCTTATCTTGTCATTACACTTTATGCCTTCTCAGTGATTTGGTTTGGAACGGTTGTATTTATGTGCGCTCGTCATGCCCGACAATCAAAACGCATTTCCTGAATATGACAGCTGACTTAGGCTACCGAAGTGACCTATTGATGATTCCGCCGCTGATCGCTAAACAAACCACAATAAGTTGTTAGACAAAGGTCTCGGTTGATCCGCGCGCAACCGATAAATACATTACTTTACAGCACCTCCAATCTTAAGAATATTCCGAACCTCTCGGAAGGATTCAATTTCCACGGTTTTCCCCAATGGTTATGGCATAACAACAACCGATGCGACCGACGGCACCCAGCGTGCTTTCACCGAGACCTTGTTAAAAACGGTGATCCAGTCTGCCTATACCAGCGGGACCAACCCCAAGGTTTTGATGGTCGGACCGTTTAACAAGGGTGTTGTCTCTGGTTTCACCGGTCGGTCATCGGCGCGTCAAAACATTGGTGCCGATAAGATCCAAGCAGCGGCTCATCTTTATGCCTCTGACTTTGGCGATATCAAGGTTGTGCCAAATCGCTTCCAACGTGAACGCACAGCTTTTGTTCTTGACCCAGAATATGTTTCGGTCGCCTATCTGCGCCGTATTCATAAAAAGGATCTGGCCACCATCGGTGATGCCGAGCGTTGTTTCCTTCAAGCAGAATATACCCTCTGCATGAAGAACGAGAAAGCGCATGGCGTCATTGCTGATCTGTTGACTGCATAGTCCGCTGAGCTAAAGCCGGTTCCTGGGAACGCGTTAGCGTTCTCAGGGCTGGCTCCCCACATTTCAATTTTGTCCGTCATGGTGGTCTCGAACCATCTATGACTTCCTCAAAAATGGAACCCAACCCCCATGCCCACATCCAAAACAACAAAACCGAAAGGCGCCAGCCCAAAGCGCGCCGCCCCCAAACCCCGTGCCAAAAAAACCACCAAACCAAAACCCATCAATGTCACTTGCTGTGTGCGTAACCTCCACCTCGGTGATGGCCGCGTCTTAAGCCACGGCGACAAAGCAATCGTCGATCCAGACCTCGCCGCCCTTCTCAGCCAACACGGCCAAGTCTTGAAGGCTGTTTAACGAACTTTCCAAATTTAAAAGGAATGACCCATGGATTATTCATATGGTACGCGGAATAAAATCCGAAAGAAAAACGGTAAACCCGACCTGCGCCGTTACCCGCTCGGCTTTACACCAGATGTTGAAGAACCAAGCGCAACGACTGAAGCCGCCGCTAGGATCTTCGCATCCCTAGAAGATGAAACACCTGTTGACTTGAACGGGCTCCCACTAACTGCGCGTGGTGGTGGAAGTAACGGTGGACGAATCCCATCGCGACAAAGCTCTATTGCTCGGGGTTTTATGGCGTCGAATTTTCTTGATGGAGAAAACGAGGAACCAGGCAGCGAACCGCAATATGAAAGCGATCTTGAACCGGATGAAGCAATCGACGAAGCACCCAGTTCCAATGCAGGTTTTCAACCCTATCCAGATGAATACGGAAAAGCGGGAATGGACCTAGCCGAAAACGCTATGGCGGATCGAATTAGCATAGCGCGGGAGGTTCAGACGCAAGCGAAGCGAAATGGCGTTGTGGTACTTGTGGCAAGAGATGAAAGAATTCCGGACGGTAGTACAACGCACTATCCCGAAGAGGTCATTGTGGAAGTGGGAACATACAGCGCGGAAGTGATTTACCCAGCCACCAACGAAACAAAGGTGATTAATATTCCAGAGGATGAAACACTGGAACATGAACTGTTCCATGCTTTGGGGGAAATCACCGGAGATGTGCCATCCGGCACGGCAAAGGTCGAAGCCAGCGGGGTCATCATTAATGCTGATCAGGCAAGATCAATTAACCGAACGAATGAATACCGAAAGGCTAAAGGACGCCCGTACCTGAGAACCGGCGCCGATGAAATTGATGCCGTGCTGCCAGAAGAACAATTAGAAGAATAGCACAACTCACCATTACCCAAATCCATCACCTCACAAACCTCTCGAAAGGACCCATCCCCATGGCCTATTCCAATACCTATGGCTCACGCCAACGCCACCGAAACAAGGGTAAACAACCTAATCAGCCTGGTTATGCACGCCGTTACCCTGCAGGCTTTACACCGGACACGGAAGAACCGAGCTCTACCACGGAAGCAGCGGCACGCATTTATGCATCGATTGAAGACGAGACACCGGTGGATCTGAATGGGTTACCTGTCAGTCAATCCCAAGCCCCACAAGAATTACCCGATAGGATTACACCAGAAGAGCCGTCGTTGTGGAATTGGGCTCAGAGGCAAGTTAGAGAAACGGGTGTGCGTCTCCAAGAGCTACTCGATTACTACGAGCAAGCTGACCAACAGGAAAAAAGAGAGCTGCTGTTGAAAGGTGCAATTGTATTGGTTGCTGCAGCAACTCCCGTTGGTATGACCGCTATTGGAGCAAGCATGGTCGCCGATGATACGTTGGAGTTTTTCGAAGATTTCCTCCTATATTGGGAAAATGCGAGTCCACAAGAGAGAAACGAAAATATTAGAGATTTCGCATTGTTTGGCGTTTCAATGATACCCGTGGTTGGAGATCTCATTGATGTAGGTTTGACTCTCAACGATCTATCGCAAGAGGAAAAGTTCACAACAGGGTCGGCGATTGCTGTCGGGCTAACAGCAGCGAGTTTCATCCCATTTGTACCAAACTTCAAAAAACTAAAAGGAGTTTGGCGCATCTTCGAGAAAGGTGCTGAGAAAGGGCGCAAACTTCGTCAACAAGGCGCTAAAAACAAAATCATCCGTTCGGATGGAACTACATCCTATCCCAGCCGGAGACCTGGTGACGAGCCTCAGTTTGATCCAGACCTTGCAATGGCTATGATTAAAGTTGCTGGTGAAGGTTTCACCAAATTTATCTCGCGCTTAACTTGGGATTTGATCAAAACGGCGGGAATTCAATTTGCCTATGAGTTATTGGCGATTTCTGTCGATTTGAAATACGGAAAGTCGGTTACATTAGAAGACGCAATATTACGAATAATTGGTTCAATAGGTGAATCTCCTGGGACATTAGCGTCGGCATATTCAAATGATCTCAGAATTCAATTTGCTCTCGACGTGGCAAATTCGAATACAAAAGATATTATTGTTGATATCTTCAGAAGTAACTCACAACAGTCGAAAGATGCAAAAACGGAAACTAACGAAGCTGCGCAACAAATGGGGAAGGTTGCAGTAATAAATGGTGTAATGGCGATATTTATCCTCGGCACAAATATTGCCATCGATGAGAGAGGGCGAGAACGTCGGTTGGATGAAAAATCGGTAGATGGCGTGAAACTATTTTTTAAAG
>JAJFIN010000182.1 GCA_021774955.1 Alphaproteobacteria bacterium
CTGAATTGGTCCTCACCAAGTTGAACATCCAGTCGGCCCATTGTGCGTGAGTGGTCCAGATCTTGGTGCCATTCAAGAGATAATGATCGCCTTTGTCTTCCGCTTTCATCTGAAGCGAAGCCAAATCGGAACCAGCGCCGGGCTCGGAATAGCCCTGACACCACCAAACCTCACCCGCCAATATCTTGGGCAAGTGCTGTTTTTTTTGTTCGTCGGTGCCAAAGGCCATGATGACAGGGCCAACCATCTTGAGGCCCATCGGACTTAACACTGGCGCACCGGCTGCAGCCATCTCAGAATCGAATATAAACCGTTGAGCTGGAGACCAGCCAGGTCCGCCATATTCAACTGCCCAGTTTGGCGCCACCCAACCTTTTGCATAAAGCGCGTGATGCCAGGCCAGAATACCTTCTTTGTCGAGATAACCGTTTTTGGACTGAGAAGCTTTTTGTTTCAGCTCGTCGGTATAGCTAGCGTCAATGAATGATCGGACTTGTTGTCGAAAGGCTTCATCTTCTGGTGAATAATCTAAATTCATGATCAGCCCCTTGTCGTTAGACTTCGTTGAGCAAGACTGCCTCGGGCGCACCGTCTATGCAGGCGCCGACGAGTGCTGCCGCTTCTTTGAATTCCGGATATTTACCGTGGACCTTGAAGGCATCTTCATCAACATATTGTTCCATCATGATGAAGGTACCGGGCTCGTCCTTGCGTTGATAAGGCTTGTAAAGAATAAGGCCCTCTTCTTTTTCGTTGGCTACAGCAGCTAGGGCTTTCAAGGCGGCTCCCATTTCTTCCGCTTTACCTTCTTTGGCTTTGATCGTTGCGACGCATGCAAACATTTCTATTTCCTCCACTTTGTTATTATTGATTATTTTCCTTGATAGTTAGGGTCGCGCTTATCGAAAAACGCACTTACCGCTTCCTGATGGTCTTCTGTTTGATGGGCAAGTGCCTGCATGGATGCGGACAACTCCATGATCGTTGCAAAGGAGTTCGACTGACCCTCTCTCAGCAACCGCTTTGTCATGCGCAATACGTCGGGTGGTTGACGACAGATTTTCTTGGCCAGTGCGTAGGCTTCATCCATCAGATCTTCATCTGGGACGACGCGACTAACAAGACCCCATTGGCACGCAGTATCGGCGTCGATCAGTTCTCCTGAGAAAAGCAATTCAGAGGCGCGGGCCATGCCAATGACTTTTGGCAGCAGCCAAGCACCGCCATCGCCAGGCACCAGGCCGATTTTTAAAAAGGTCGCGCCAAAGCGTGCTGACTGCGCGGCAATGCGTGTGTCAGCAAGACAGGCGACATCATTCCCAAGGCCAATCGCTGGGCCATTTACCGCAGCGATCATGGGCACTTCGACACCCCACATTGCCTGAACAAGTTTGTGAATGCCGCTGCGGTAACGTTCGCGAATGGCGACGCCGGGGCCACCAAAAGTTCCGCCTCTCTCCTTCATGGCTTTGAGATTGCCACCGGCTGAGAAGGCTTTGCCCGCGCCGGTTAAAACAACGCAGCGGACTTCACGGTCAGCGTTTATTCGCTCAGCGGCTTCAGCAAACAACGGACCATCGCCATCCTCACCCAGCGGATTGCGACTTTCAGGTCGATTGATTGTCAAAGTGACGACGGCGCCAGATTTTTCAAATAGTAATGCCTCGGCCATGTGGGCCCTCTCTGCAATTTATGCACGTAATATCAGACGGTCACGGCGTTTTTATGCATCCAATGCAGCGTATCGCTTCAAGTGATGATCAACATTTCCAAACTGGGTATCGATCATGGTCAGGCGTTTGAAATAGTGACCTACATTGAGTTCATCCGTCATGCCCATACCGCCATGAAGTTGTACAGCGTTCTGGCCAATGAATTTTCCTGATTTACCAATCTGAACTTTAGCCGCGGAAGCGGCCTTTTCGCGTTCAACATCACTCTCATCAAGTTTCAAGTTGACCATGTAGGTCATTGAAACGGATTGCTCGCATTCCATGAACATGTCGACCATGCGATGTTGGAGAACTTGAAATTTACCGATCGGCATGCCGAACTGTTTGCGGGTTTTGCAATATTCAATGGTTGTATCGTTCAGGACCCGCATGGCGCCCGACGCTTCTGCGCAAATGGCGGCAATACCTTCATCAAATATTTTGCTGAGGAGGGGCAGCCCGTCGTCGACTTCACCAATCACTGCGTCACCACTGACCTTGACGTTTTCAAGGATGATCTCGCTGGCGCGTGACCCATCGATTGTTGGGTAGTCGCGCGAGGAGACACCATCAGTGTTCTTATCGACGATGAACAATGTTATCCCGCTGTCATCTCGCTGACCGCCAGAGGTTCTGGCCGAGATGATCAACTTATTTGCCCAAGGCGCTCCAAGAACGACAGCCTTGTGGCCATTCAGACGAAAGTCAGAACCATCTTTTTCCGCGCGAGTTGTGATGTCAGCCAAATTATAGCGACCTTGCGGTTCGGCATAAGCGACGGCGAAAATCGTTTCGCCACCGATGATCGACGGCAGCAGTTCGTCTTTTTGTGCTTGGCTACCGGCTTCACGCAAGAGCCCTCCAGCCAATACAACGGTTGGGACATAGGGCTCAACGACAAGGCCACGACCAAACTCTTCCATGATGATCATGGTCTCGATTTGAGATCCACCCATGCCACCAAGCTCTTCTGAAAACGGTGCCATAAACAGGCCGAGTTCAGCGAGTTGTTGCCAATAGTCGCGACTAAACCCTTCTTCGCTATTGACAATTTTTTGTCGCGCCTCCAATTCGTAATTGTCTTGGACGAACCGTTGAACTGTGTTGCGCAGCAATGTTTGTTCTTCTGTAAACGAAAAATCCATAGGGAAACCCTACCTTCTACCTAAATTTATTTTTGTTAAACATTTATTCTGTCGTCAGAACAATTAACTAAAGACCCAACACCATCTTGGCCATGATGTTACGCTGGATTTCATTTGACCCACCGTAGATCGATGCTTTGCGATGGTTGAAATAAGTCGGGCCCGCTTGTGTGGCGTAGTCAGGACCCACTGGGAAGATGTTGCTGCCTTCAACATTTGGTCCATTAACAAATGGGAAGCCGTAATAGCCAACAGCTTCAAGCGTCATATCCGTAAGCCGCTGTTGAACTTCGGTACCTTTAACCTTGAGCAACGACGCTTCTGGACCTGGCCCCTTACCTGCACTCTCTGATGCCAAAGTACGCAATTCGGTAAACTCAAGCGCCAACAGGTCGACTTCAAGCTCAGCAACTTTGCGGGCAAAGTCGGTATCTTCCATCAAGGTCCCAGTACCCGACCGCTCACTGCCAGCAATCGTCTTTAGTTTTTCAACTTGGCGTTTGGATCCGGCAACACCGGCAATCCCAGAGCGCTCATGACCCAGTAAGAATTTGGCGTAGGTCCAACCTTTATTTTCTTCACCAACCAGATTTTCAACCGGTACTTTTACATCTTCGAGGAAGACCTCATTGACTTCGTGAGATCCATCCATGGTGATGATTGGGCGCACGGTAATCCCAGGTGTCTTTATATCCATGAGCAAGAAAGAGATACCTTCTTGTGCCTTCACTTCAGTATTGGTTTTTACCAGGCAGAAGATCCAGTCGGCGTGTTGGGCCAACGTGGTCCAGGTTTTTGATCCATTGACGATGTAGTGATCACCATCCCGGACTGCCTTGGTCCGAAGAGACGCCAAGTCCGATCCAGAGCCTGGCTCAGAATATCCTTGGCACCACCAATCCTCGCCCGACAGGATGCGCGGCAAATAATGTTTCTTCTGGTCTTCACTGGCGAACGTGTAGATGACGGGTCCCAGCATATTAACGCCAAAGGGTAGAACTGGCAGAACCTCTGCCGTGGCGCATTCTTCGCCCCAAATGTATTTCTGGGTCACCGTCCACCCGGTGCCGCCATATTCCTTCGGCCACGAAGGTGCCACCCAGCCTTGTTTGTGCAGGATGCGGTGCCAGGCTAGGAAATCGTCCTTTTCGAGGCCAGCACGTCTATTTTTACCGCGCAGATGTTCGGGATAATTCTCAGCAATGAATGTCCGCACTTGCTCTCTAAATGCGACATCTTCAGGTGCAAAATTGAGATCCATGAGATCGCCTCCAAATCTTCTTTGTTATTGTTCTTCTTTATAAGGCAACCCTTCACAAACTCGGGCTAAGCGTCAAGGTGAAAGTTGGCATTTGGAGCCTGTTCCCTAGTGATATGCGACATTCGAACTCAGATCCTGTCTTGACCCAAGGGAAAGTGGCAAGCATTGACTTATGCGCCCACGTTGACAACCATCGCTCCAAGATTCTGATGCAACAAAGAACATGCCGTTCAAAATGCGGCTGGAGGAGGCCTCGATGTCACGGAAGTCAATTAGGGTTCTTATTGGCGGTGTTATTCTAGCGTTTGTTCTTTTTGTGACCGCCCTCGGCATGGGCTGGTTTGGCCGTCATGAGGGACCGGGGGTCATCACCGAAAGTCCAATTCCTGACAGCGTTGTTGCCGCGCGCGAAGACTTACAGTCCGTTGCGACTTCTATTGTTGGGGCAAGTCGGGCCAAACAAATCCTATTTGGCGATCTCCACGTTCACACGACCATATCGACAGATGCCTTTATCATCAGCCTTCCCATGGTTTCTGGTGAAGGTTCCCATCCGCAGGCCGACGCTTGTGACTTTGCGCGTTATTGTTCGGCGCTCGATTTCTGGTCAATCAATGATCATGCAGAGTCGATTACACCGCGGAGATGGCGGGAAACCGTTTCCTCAATTCGTCAATGCAATGCGGTGGCGCCTGATCCGAACAATCCGGACATTGTTGCCTTCCTGGGTTGGGAGTGGACACAAGTCGGGCGCACACCAGAAAAACACTATGGCCATAAGAATGTCATTGTTAAAGGCCTCGTCGATGAAGACATTCCCGACCGGCCGATTTTTGCTATGACGGAGCTTAGCGGTGCCCTTCTACCTCCGCCTATTTCCGCGCGGCTTTATTTAGCGACGATGCAAGGCAATCAGAGAACCCATGATCTGATCAAATTTTGGAACGAGCTCAGCAACCAAGAACTTTGCCCAGCAGACGTTGATGTCCGTGAGCTCCCAAAAGAATGCATGGATTGGGCAGCGACACCTGAAACACTCTTCCGCAAACTTAGTGAATGGGATTTGGAAACAATTGTCATTCCTCATGGAACGACTTGGGGGTTCTACACCCCAATGGGATCGAGCTGGGATAAACAATTAACAGCGGCGCAACACGATCCTGAGCGCCAAACCATGATTGAAGTTTATTCCGGTCATGGCAATTCAGAAGAGTACAGATCATTTAGATCTGTTCTGTTCGATGAAAACGGTCAAGCAAAGTGCCCTGCTCCCACCACCGAATTTACACCCTCCTGCTGGCAAGCCGGAGAGATTATCAGGGGGCGGTGCTTGGAAGCCGGTGAAACTGACGAAACATGCGAGGCACGCGCGTTGGAATCACAAAAACTCTATTTGGAATACGGCATCCTGGGCCACTTGACCGTCACGGGTGAAGCGCCGGAAGAATGGCTCGATGCAGGACAATGTCGCGACTGTTTTTTGCCATCGTTCAATTATCGGCCGGCAAGTTCGGCGCAATATATTATGGCGCTAACAAATTTCGACGACCCTGCTAATCCAACTCGTTTTCGATTTGGGTTTATGGCATCAAGCGATAACCACACGGCACGCCCGGGGACGGGATACAAAGAGGTCAACCGCCGGGAAATGACTGAAGCCACCGGTGCCGATGAAGCCG
>JAJFIN010000183.1 GCA_021774955.1 Alphaproteobacteria bacterium
AGCTGTCAATTTCAGCTCGGCGTTCAGACAATACGCGCATCATTGTACGATGATGACGAACATCCAACCATCTCATAAGACTCGGGATTGGAAATGAAAAGGTAAAGTAAAGCCCGAAGAAAGACCCAATGGACAGCACACCTTCTGTAACAAGACGAATTGTACGATATTCTCGGGAAATATGAGCGATTGCCTGCCCCAGGGGTTTGGTAATTCCGCCAGCACTCTTTTGAAACCTAGAACGAGCATTCGCAGAGAAATTCCTGAGCACTGATTGCGCAACAGTGAATTGTGCAAGATTATTCTTTACGAACTCCGTAAACGAACCGAGCTTAAAACCAAGTGTTGCGCTGCTATTAAAGAGCCCCCATGCAATGGAAACAGCAAACAATGTGTTGATCGTAAAGTAGTCGTGGCCAAACTGCGGTAATTCGATACTGAAAATTGAGAAGAAGTTGCCCCAAATAGCAGCAGCAATCGCGCGATACGACTCGATCAACTTGTTCATAAACTGTGACCAGGCAATGATACCGTCCGTCAGACTCGCCAAAGAAATGACAGTGCTTACACTCGACACGGCGATCCAAATCCCAAACAGAACGCGTTTTGGCTCAAGCTTCATAAGCTGTGTTTCCTCGAGTTATCTAGTCGTTGCGACATTAGAAACGAGCAGAGTTTTTTCACAATCCCACCCCTGGACTCTTTGGCGAGAGGAGGTCAATATACCCGCATGGGTAGATCGGGGGAAGTGGTTTGGTTTATCGTGCAACGGTTTTTGAGTGGCATGGTCCGTTTAAGCTCGCGGGCAAGCCGGGACGGTCCTCAGGCGAGCGATTAAAGGAGATCATTAACTCGCAATTTGTGGACAAAGAAGGTGTCTATTTGTTCGTTGGGCGCGCACCCCGCAAGAACAGGAAGTCGAAGGCGTGGTTCGCGAAGCCAGAAATTCTCTAATATCGGAAAAACTGAAGGACCCACCCGTTCCCTCCTTATTCGATTTCGGGAACATCTCAATGAAAAAGACAAAGACCCCAAACTTGTTCAGATAGAAAGAGAGGGATCATTGGAATCAATTTGGCTGGGTGTTCCCCAAAACTTTCCCAATATGGTCCCCTCAGCCTCAGACATAGAGGCGACTGAAGCGCTGTTAAATCACGGTCTCGATCCGTGGAAGAACAAGATTGGCGCAGACACACCACCGCAATACGACGCCGTGCTCTACAACAAATTCAACAGGGCGCTGTGGCAAAAGGAAATAACCAACTTAGAAACTGGGAGGAAGGAAAGGCGCCCTAAGTGGCGGCCACATGTGTTGCCAGACCTGATAGAATACACGGCCCCAACGGCGCTAAAGAGAGAGTCATCAATGACTTTGATGTGGGCAAGCGATGATGATGATCGCCCTAAGCCAAGTGTACATACAGTGCGCGGGAAAGGCGAAATGCTCTCTGTACGGCGGAAATAGAAAAGAATAGGACTCTGACCACTTTTATCCTTTTTCGAATCAAGCCGATGCAACCGAATTTGATGAGAAACCAAAACTTAGTAGCTATCATTTTTTCATGGCGGCAATGTTGGGAAGTGTCGTCTAAGGCAGGGGAGGATCAATACCATGTATAAGTGGCTAGTCGATTTCATTCACAATCGTGTGACAAATGCGAGAGGAGACCTCGTGTTTTATTCGCTCGGATTTGCATTCATACTCTACTTTGGCATTAAGGAAATTATCGAATCTGATATTATCGGGCCGAAGAGAGACCTCGACACTATTGGTCAAGCTTTGATAGATAGCACTTCCTCATTAGCCATCTTTGAGTTTCTCTTTCTCTTCTTGATCATTTTCTCGTTCTTCACGTTTGTTGGCTTGTCAAGAATCAACAAATCCATTAGTCCGTATACACTAAGGAATGGTGAATTACTCAAGTATGGAAATCAGAAGAACGTTTCATTTCGGATAATAACATTTCACTGTATTCTATCCGAGCTGATTAAACATCATTCGACTAATCGAAATCACGGGAATTCACTTCGATTGAGCTTCAGATCAGGCGGCAAACTAGCTGGAGAAAAGTTTGCTGAAGCATTTCCGGGAATTCATGCGGGTGCTCTTAAGGAAAGCGAAAAGGGTTTTGTCAGCGAAAACCTGAATTGGGATCAATTGTCCGACCAACAGAGGCTTGATGAATGGAGCATTTATGACCAGAATTCGGGCTGGGGGAATATCAAACCAATTGTCAATCCTGGTGGTCAAGGCGTGACCGTTGTCTATAGCCATAACACTCTCTACCAAGAAGCCTTTGGTGAACTTTTTGCGTGGTTTGTTGTGGGTTATGTCGAACGTGTTGTTGCAGGAATAACTTCCATCGGCTCCAGCCTCACTATTGACACAGATCTTTCTCCTGCATTTGAAGCAGATGGAATTCATATTCGACTATCAAAGACAGTCTAATGGTAAGAAATCACCAGAATCCACCCAAAAGTACAATAGTTAGATTCGGTTTTCGCCATCGATTGCGATCTCACGTATATTTGGAAGGATGCTTTGGAGGGTTCTTTTTCATAAGGAACTCACGCCTGAAGAGACACCGATTTCCTCCAAACGTCGACACAATATCATTATATGTATCGGAAACTATTATTTCAAAGAAAAACTCCAAGGTTGATAGGGCGCTCACGAAATTGAAGAACGGTTCTGAGCAACCCTTCGTTATTTTGAGGGGTTTTTCGGTAGTCCCGTTTAACTATCCATCGAGCCCCGATGCCTATGCGCGTAAAGAACGGGGAATTGCGGCAAAACCTCCCGATAAGGATCAACCTCAATCCGAACCACTTTCTAAGCTCGAATCCGCAAAGCGACGAATCGATTCTTTGACTGGCGGCATCTTATGGGCCCTCAACTCAAGAGCCGACTACAGAACACCATACGGTGTCGGTAGCTTGGCTAGAAATATGGTTTCACCATGCCAACAGCAAGAATTGCCGGACGAAACGCTGTCCAATGTACCTTTGAGATTTCACACGAGTGTCACTCAATTGCCATTGCCATATGAAATCGATGGCGGTGAAGTCCCGCCGACCTGTTCATATGTCTCCTATGTTTGCATCAATAATTGGTCCAAGATGCCTATCTATCTACTGCCTATCAATTTCGTGATTGAATGCATAGCAGAGGAAGATCGAGCTAGAGTAACTCAAGACCTCTGCCAACTTCAATATAGAAAGCTCGGGCCACGAGCAGATCTTGCTACAGAGGTTGCGGAGTTTGGGTCTCATTCGATTCTCATGAAGGACCCTCTCAGACCAACTCAACCCGACGCGTTTGTGGTCTCTTATGATCCTGCCCGTGTCTGGCCCGACGAAGACACACTTGTACCATCGTTTCTCACCTTTCGAAGAGCTGTCAAATTAGCAAGTGAAAGGTACGCATACAAAGTTATGCCCCGGAGGAATGACATCTTGCTAGTAGATAATTTGAGATGCCTAGTTGGTCGATTCGAGAAAGATGGTGTGACATTCAGGCGATCTTTGTTGAAGAAGATAACTCCCAATCATGAAAGCTGGTGGCTTCGTCAACATTGTGGGTTTCCCCGAGCGAATCTTGAGGAGTAGTCGTAAACCCTCTCAGACGAACTAATAGGACAGAATGCGGAGAAAAGGGGCAGAGCCTGACGGCTCCAACGAAATTCACCAAAAACAACCGCCTTTTTGGTGGTCTGAGAATAACGCTCACCGCAAAACGGCGCTATTCCAATACATTATGAGTATCTCGGAGCAATCGCGAGGCGACTATTGTGACTAAGGCTTTCTAATACGATGGATGTAATATCTAACTGCAGCCTAACCCATTGAAAATAGGAATCATTTTGAAGAATGGAGGGACACATACCTATTTCTGCTATCGAGCAATCGAAAATGGGTATTGTGTCCCTCCATTTATATCCTCCTTTTTATCGACCACAGGTCCTGGTGTTTTGATCCTGCTAACGGCAAGAAAGAGAAGTTTGACAACACGATTTACAATCGTCAGCGCGCTTGCAATTACAACTAGCAGGGCGACAACAAAACTGCCCAGCTGAATTTCACCAGGAATCTCTAACAATGAATAAATCAAAGGGTCAGACTCCATTGTTTGCCAAAAAAGGTTCTGCCCCTTTTTTCACCCGCTTACGAGTTTGCCCGCCGCATGTCCCTGCTTAAATCATAGGTGCAAGCTACTCTATCTTTGTACGTTGCATCAATCAGGAATCTCATGCCTTCAGGATCGCGTGTAAAACGATCCCAGTTAATAACAGATATTTTAGCTTCAGCTGCAACAAGATTATCGATCAGTCTGTTGGATAGATATGGATACCGTTCTTCCCACTCTGATCTGTTTTCAATTGAAAACCAATCTCCTTTGTGATCCGAATATAAAGCTTCTTTCTCTCCATCGTGAGAGGTAAACCAATTGATACAACCAGTAGAGGGTAAGGTCACAACAATGAGGCCGGATTTCTTGTTCTTCGCTCCATCATACATGCTAGAGTAAATCTCCCAGTCGATATGCTTACGGTTCATTGTATCAAGACCAACTAACACAATTGTTACAGTGGTATCTTTCAAATACTCATCACGAATCTTTGCTCTTATCGCTTCATCGCTAAGTTCACCAGAGATATCTCCGGTATCAACTGACCCATCAACAAATATTTGATGCTCCTGATTTAGATCAAGAATTTCTTCCTTCGCCCACTGATCATTATCATGATGGTAGCTGATGAAAACTTTGTGCATAATCAACCTCTCTGTGAAGGCAAGTAGAGGCTTATTGCAGTAATCACACAAATGCCTCCTGCAATCATCATAAATAACGCTACCCAAAAAGCCACACCTCTCCATTGTGACTTTGCCACCTTAATTCCCTCGTCACCAATTGCTAATCCAGCTGCGCGTAACACCTCCGCGTTTGCTTTGATCCCACTGCCTATTCTCATCATCGCCACACTGGAAGACAACAACACTATTCCAACGGTCAATAATGCCCACCAGACGATTTTTCCTCCACTATCATCACTAAAAGCTATGAGGATGGAGCCCGCAGCAATCCCAATTTGCAGCATTTGCCAGCGCAAACGATCCAAGTGTCTGAAGGTTTCGTATCGTTGGTTATAAATTTCTACGTTTTCTTTTTTGGTCACGATCCTCAGTTCCTATTAAACTCTGCTCACGTATGGTTGATGTTCAAGGAGATGAGGAAGGAGCAAGCGCTCCCTCCCCTCCAATTGCCCTTTATTGATAGGTAGGCGTTTCCGGCTCAGCAGGAGTTACCCAAGAAAACCGTTTGCCCGTTTTTATCTCAGAGATTCTGCCTTGGTTCACATTAAGCCGCGCAGCGACTTGATGTTGCGCAAATCCTTTTGACAAAAGATATTTAGCGACAGCCGCCATTTGTGGCGTCACGGATGGGGATTTTTCCATACAGTATTCTCCGTATTGGAGATTGTGCATCTGACTTGACATCTGCGTCTGTAGGATTCATGCTGACCCCACTATCGTGTTTGGGGACCAACAAATTCCACAAACATATCCCCTTGATGCAGATGCATAACCAACGGGATATTTAATAAAACCGGGGGCGGGCTAGGCCTCCGGTTTTTTATTAACCTTCTTATATCTAATGATTCGATAGTAAGCGTCAACAGACCTCTCTCGTAAAACTGGTGGATAAATCATCGAATTTCAAGTTATTTGCACCGACCATTGACCACCGATTTGTGCGTAACGTGGTTCAGATAAACAAACTCACATTCATATCCTCATAGGTCTCCCTCTCTCCGACCCACAACATATTGCATGAGCACCTGCCCCTGGGCCTGATGCGGGAGACGGCCTAGCTCGCTCTCTCAACCACCCGAAGGGCTACCATGGTTGAGAGAGCGAGCGGGCGGTTAGGAGATTACCACCATATATCATCCGTATAGGGATGGCCTTGTAGGATTTGATTTTATAGATTTTGAACGATGGCACGCAGATGCGCTCTGACTGGACGATCCCGCTGTGTACAGGCGGCGAGCGGCTGAAGGATGAGAACGGCGATAAGGCCTACCCGACGCAGAAGCCCGAGGCGCTGCTCCACCGGGTGATCCTGTCGACGACCCATCCGGGCGATGTGGTGCTCGACCCGTTTTTTGGCACCGGCACGACGGGGGCCATCGCCAAGAAGCTCGGCCGCGATTATATCGGGC
>JAJFIN010000184.1 GCA_021774955.1 Alphaproteobacteria bacterium
ACTGGTGCCTTACCCAATCCATCTCGGGCAAGAAATGTTCGGTGAATTGCCATTGGGGCATCATCCGTACCGCGGGTCACCAAAGCCAACAAAGCCGTCCAGGTTTCGCCAGATGGATGCTTCAGTCCATAATGGAAACGAAGTACCGAGGGCACCGGGAGAACAAGACCACGTGAGTGAAGGTATGTCTCAACCAACGATCCTCGCGCAGATTTAGATACTTGCCAGATGTTAAGAGCAACTCCTGTCCTGCTGTCATCGTCGCGTTGAGTAGTTGATGTTGCCGGTTGATGTCGCTTATAAGAAGCACAGTGATCGGTGGATTTTCCGACTGTCACCCAAAGGTTTCTTTTTCGAAGGGTATCAATCACATCTGCTTGGTTGCACCCTGCATGACATCGGACAAGCACCCTGCCATCCTCACCTGTGTCGATAGAAAGGCTCGGTGTGTGATCGTCATGAGCCGGACAAAGAGCAATCCAACCCCTTCCAATCCTACGCCCCTTAAGGCTTTTGGCGATGGTTTCAGCGGTCATGACGCACCTCGTCAATTCTGCTGGGGATCTCTATTTTTTCCCTATCATTTACTGGCTCCGGTAGCTCGGCTTGGGACCAGTCAACCAATATCTTGAAAAAGCCCACAATATTATTGGTTATCTGTTTGGCTTCTTCACAATTATGCACGCGGTCAGAGAATTGCCGCCAATTTTCGATAACCGGATCGGTCAAGTTGTCGTTTGCTGGATTTGGTGGTTTCACAAAAGATCTCACGAGCGACTCTTTGCCGTTTCGTGCCTCTGATCTTCGGTTTCAGAATCCCACTGATAACACGTGATCTTGTTGTCATCTGCATACGCAGCGTCCCCGTCTCAGGGATCGCCATTTGTTCTAGTTAAACCTAGTAGTTCATCTTTAGGAATTGTAAATTTGTGAGATTTCCCCGCCTCAACCACAAGGTCCCGGCGACCAGCATTACCGATTGCACTAGAAATCCTGCACTGGAAATGGCCGTGTCGAAGACCATCCAAAATCACTTCCTCGATGCACTCCATAACCTCACGCGTCTGAGGGCCAAGAGAGCTTTCATTCAAATTCGCAATTCGCTTATCAAGCATTATGCAACAAAGCTTTCATATCTTTGATTGTGGATGAAAATTGAAGAGGTGGCACCGTCGTACTGTCGCCATAAAATGCCATCACGTCACAATGACGGGTGTTGGTGTCACGGAAGACGAACATGCGTCGTCGACCTTCTGGTCGAAGATCTAATAGTTCGTACCCGCTACAACGTAAGTAGCAAGCAAGATAGAAATCACGTGTTTCAAACGATCCATTTTCACTTTTCATTTGTGAATCTATTGGTGTCAACTGTATAGGTTTCATTTAACATTCCTGACAAAAAAAACAGAATTAGTTACTAGCAAATTTCCTGTTTGCTGGAGAATTTAGAAGAAATAGCCCTAGTTCTTGAAGCCTGTATTGCATGGCTTCAGGAGAAACCCCAAAAATCGGTGCGAATTGCCTCGCTATATTCCGAAACAAATTGGTAGGATTAGGACCCAAAACGTCAGGCATTATTTCACCCAACCGTCTAAATCCAGCACCTCTTTGATGCTTCGCTATTTCACGGTCTTTCATTTGCTCAAAAACAATCGGATCAATTGATCCGTATTTCTCCTTCCAAACCTTAAAAACCATCGACCTTGGCATCAGGAGGCAAGACGCGTAATAATCTGCCTGCCATTCTGCACTTTCCTTTCTTTGTCGCGACCTACATAGGAAGGAAGGTGATTGTGAATTGGATGTTTGAATTTCGCCATTTATTGGCTCATCAAACAAAGGGCGATGAAGTCTCCAGTGCCCTCCTCCTTCATGGGCCAAAGTAAAACGGTATCGAGACTCCCAATAGGGATGCTGTTCTGGATCTAGGCTCTCATCTATCAAAATCAGACGGTCATCAAAAAAGATTGCACCAAGAATATCTGGACCTTCTTTTTGGGTTCGGTTGGCACGCGGGATACCAAACCGACGGTGTGTATCATCAAACTCCAAACTTAACTTGAGATGCTTTTCAACCACGTCCTCAATCGGTATCGGTAGAGTGAGTATTGTGCTTCGCATCTTCGTAAAGTCTCTGAGAAGAGACTCCGCATCTTGCTCAATTGCCTCTTTACTCAAAAATGGAACTTCAATTGCCATCAATTTTACATCCTCATCTGCATCGTGGTGTTCTTCACCAATTAGTTTCGTTTTGACTTACCTTTTGCTTTTTCCGCCTGCTTTTCTAATCGCACCACATCTTCTGCAGAAAGGCCTTTAACGGTTCTCAAAAATGACGCTAATTCACGCGGTTGCTCCCTTATGATCTCTGAGAGATCCGATGAAACTTTCCCGGCCAAAGCGAGAAGTTCATCTGCGTCAATGTCAAAAACTTCAGCAATCCTGAGCACTTTATCTTCTGCAGGCGGTGAAAATTCATCCCGCTCAACCTTCGATAAATAGGTCGGGCTAACACCAATAATTTTTGCCATCTCACGCAAACCAAGTTCTCTTTGTTCTCTTTTTTGCCGCACATACGCACCGAATTTCAGAATTGCTCCCATCAACAACGATCTCCCTTGTAGTGTTTAGGTTATAGGTGACATTACCGGTGACGGTTGTCAAGATGCTTTGGTGAAACTAATTAACTAAGATGAAGTTACCTCATAGTGGAGAATGAACTCACCCTAAATTTAACCTTCGGAGCCGTTGGTCTTTGTGCCCAATGCTACTCCAAACTGGCTATATCACATAAGGTCTAGATCAATTTCTGAACTAAATAGTTAGAGGTCATCAACCCGCGATCACTCAAACTCGTCCATAGTGTACAGCGTCAGTGTCTGCGGAACAGGTTGAGGGATTTGCTTAAGGGAGAGTTTTTGGCTCATCGTCACCCTTGAGGATTGAATGATGAGACATAGACACAAGACAGAACGCCATCAGTTTGCTTCAGATCGCACCATCAAAGATATTCGGTGCCAACCCAAAAATCATTATTCCGCCCTAGAGAAAATCCGGATTGTACTTGCCGGCCTTCGCGGCGAAGATTCAATCGCTGAGCTTTGCCGCCAGGAATGTATTGCTCAAGGCATGTATTACAGCTGATCAAATGAGTTTTTAGAAGCGGGAAAGAAACGATTGACCGACAACACGGCGCGCGCGGCCAACACCGGAGAAGTAACAGATTTGCGGCGTGAGACGCGACCTGAAGGAAGTCGTCGCCGTGTACTTCGTCTTCTGAAAAAAAAGCATGATCGAGGATAGTAGCTACGAGAAATGAGATATCCCACAACAAAAAAAGGCTGAAATCATCCGATTGGTTGGGCAATCGCATTTATCGGCCAAACGCACACTTGACAAACTCGGCATTCCCCGAACGACATTCTA
>JAJFIN010000185.1 GCA_021774955.1 Alphaproteobacteria bacterium
TGCTCGATGGTGTTGAAAGCGAACGTGAATCGAGGACTTCACCTATTTGCGAAACTATACTGACTTTGCAATTGGTTTTGCCGACATCCACGACTGCGCAGGTATTTGCCATTGTCTCTCTCCGCCACAGATTGTGCCAACGTACTAGTCAATATGACCATAAATGATCTAAAATGTCACTTAATGATTGATATTGAATGAAATCAATCATATTCTACGTCTGTAATTTGGATTCAATCTTAGGCAATATCACTGTGGCAACGAACGAACTTACCATTCCTGAACCTTTATGGGTGGATGCAGAAGCATCGGCACTAACCGATCAGGAATTGCTGCTCTATCGTTCAAATTTATTGGGCTCAAACTTAGCAGTGACAAATTTTGGTGGTGGCAACACATCATCCGAATTGAAAATGCCAGATCCACTTACGGGTGAAGAAGTTGAGGTGCTGTGGGTCAAAGGGTCCGGTGGAGACTTGGGGTCAATGGCACTAAATGGGTTTGCGACCTTATATGTCGAAAAGCTTCTGCAACTCGAGAACAAATATCGCGGCCTTGAGTTTGAAGATGAGATGGTTGGATATCTTCCTCATTGCACATTCAATCTCAATCCAAGAGCCGCGAGCATCGATACACCCTTGCATGGGTTTCTGCCATTTGCTCATGTTGACCACGTCCATCCAGACGCGCTCATTGCGATCGCAGCGGCGGATATGGGGGAGGCATTTTCTGAAGATATCTACGAAGGTAAAGTAGGATGGCTTCCGTGGCAGAGGCCAGGGTTTGACTTGGGCTTACGCATGCGCGACTACGTCAATGCGAACCCACATCTGAATGGCATTATTTTAGAAGGACACGGATTGTTCTCATGGGGTGATACATCAACGGACTGTTACGCCAACACGATAGACATCATCGCAAAAGCGGCACGCGCTCTAAACGATCGCCTGATCCACAAGCCTGGGTTCGCGGGCGCCGTCGTAGACGCAGAACCGCATGGTCGGCGCGCAGAAATAGCAGCTCAAATCATGCCGCAGATACGCGCTCATATTGGGCAGTCTGCCCAGACGATAGGCCATTTCATCGACACACCAGAAGTGCTTGATTTCGTCAATTCGAAGAGTTTTGAAGAATTGGCAGAAAAAGGGACTTCCTGTCCTGACCATTTTCTCCGCACAAAAATAAAACCCATAATTTTATCTGTGGAGAAATTGGATCAGGGTGAGGGTGTCTATCTCGAAAATACGCTCGAACAATATCGTCGTGACTATGAGGCATATTACGAAAGATGCCATCACGCTGACAGTCCAGACATGCGCGATTCGAATCCTGTCGTTTACCTCATCCCACAAGTTGGTATGATAACATTTGCCAAGGACAAATCGACCGCACGGATTGCCGGTGAATTCTACGTAAATGCAATAAATGTGATGCGCGGCGCGACCCTTATCGGCAATTACGTGAACATTGACGAACAAGAAGCTTTCAACATTGAGTATTGGCTTTTGGAAGAAGCAAAACTCAAGCGCATGCCGCCTAAAAAATCTTTGGAAGGACAAGTCGCGTACATAACCGGTGGAGCAGGCGGTATCGGCAAGGCGGTAGCAATACGCTTATTGCAAGATGGAGCATGTGTTGTTCTAACGGACATTGACAATGATGCGTTGGATGCAGCGAGTGAAGAGCTGGCAAGCACCTTTAATCCAGATTGTGTGCGGGTATTTGCCGCTGATGTAACCGATGAGGAGCAAGTCGCCGCTTCCTTTGCTTATACCGTGCGCGAATATGGTGGTTTAGATATATTGGTGGCAAATGCCGGTATAGCCTCGTCCGCTCCGATAGAAGAAACGACGCTTGGCTTGTGGCAGAAAAATTTCCAAGTGTTGGCGCAAGGATATTTTCTTGTTGCGCGCGAGGCTTTCTCGTTGATGAAATCATTGGGCGGGAGCATCGTTTTCGTAGCGAGTAAAAACGCCCTCGCCGCATCCCCCAACGCTTCTGCCTATTGTTCAGCAAAAGCATCTGAGCTTCATCTGGCGCGGTGTTTGGCCCTTGAAGGCGCACCATATGGAATTCGAGTTAATTCGGTAAATCCTGACGCTGTGATCCGTGGATCAAAAATCTGGTCTGGTGATTGGCGGAAAGAAAGAGCCGGGGCCTACGGCATTGAGCAGAGCGAACTTGAACAGCATTACCGTGAACGCAGCTTGTTGAAACGATCTGTCTATCCAGAAGATATTGCAGAGGCGATTTCTTTCTTTGTTAGTGAGCATAGTGCCAAATCGACAGGGAACATTCTAAATGTAGACGCTGGTAACGCAGCGGCATTTGTTCGTTAAACTACGCACCGGAATGATTGTTCAGAGCGAGGCCTGAGACGATGACAAAACAGCTTATCAGTGAAGCGATAGTTGAATCCGCCAACAACAAATTTACCCATTTGTTAGAGCAAGATTACGCGGCTCTGGGCGAAAAACTGTCTCGCAGTGAAATCGATATAGAGCAGGTAACGCAGCAGGTTGCCTCTTTTGCTGTGGCAATCCCAAGCTGGGGTGTGGGTACAGGCGGCACGCGGTTTGCGCGTTTTCCCGTTGGCGGGGAGCCAAGCTCTGTCTACGAAAAGATCGAAGATTGTAGCATCATCAATCAACTATCTCGACAAACTCCAACGGTTTCTCTCCATTTCCCTTGGGATAAGACGAATGATTATGGTGCGTTGTCTGAACATGCAAGTTCGCTCGGCTTAGGCTTTGATGCAGTCAACTCAAACACTTTTCAAGATCAGCCAGGACAAGCGCACTCCTACAAATTTGGCAGTCTGACCCACACGGATGCAGCAACGCGGGAACAGGCCATATCGCACAATATCGAATGTATCGAGATTGGTAAGAAGCTTGGGTCTAAAGCGATTACTGTATGGGTCGCAGACGGATCAAATTTCCCGGGGCAGCAAGATTTCACTGACGCCTTAGAGCGATACTTGGGTAGTTTAACAAAAATATATTCGGCCTTACCTGACGATTGGCGTCTTTTCATCGAGCACAAGTTGTTCGAACCAGCATTTTATTCAACTGTGATTCAGGACTGGGGGACAAACATATTGTGTGCCCAACAACTGGGCGACAAGGCACAATGTCTAGTCGACTTGGGGCATCACGCCCCCAATGTGAATATCGAAATGATCGTCGCTCGGCTCCATCAATTTGGTAAGCTCGGTGGGTTTCATTTTAACGACAGCAAGTATGGTGATGATGATCTTGATGCCGGCTCAATTAACCCGTTTCAATTATTTCTCGTCTTCCATGAACTGATTGGCGCCAAAAACCGTAGCGGTGATGCATTTCAACCAGCCTATATGATGGATCAATCTCACAATATAACCGATCCCATTGAAAGTCTGATGAATAGCGTCGATACCATCGCACGCGCCTATACCCGTGCGCTCATTGTTGACCGTAACGCATTGTCTGCGTATCAAGCAGACAATGACGCTGTCCTAGCGCAAAACACGCTAAGACAAGCCTTTGAAACAGATGTAGCGCCCATTGTTGCGATGGCGCGTTACAGGGCTGGGGGAGCGATTGATCCGATCACAACCTACCGTGCCTCGGCTTACAGAGTTGAGGCGACAAAAAAACGCCCTGAACAGAATAGTGGCGGTTCTGGAATCGTT
>JAJFIN010000186.1 GCA_021774955.1 Alphaproteobacteria bacterium
TTCTTCCGCATCCGGATCTTCTGTTGGCCTATTTACTCTAATTGCCTTACTCAAATAGTGGGATAGTATAAACAACACAATTCCCATGAAAAGAGCTAGACGGAGAGGTTCATGTCCTGGTACGGGTTCAAAAAAAAGGAGAGCACCGATAGATATATCCATAATGCCTACTGAGATTGGCACCAGTTCAAAATTATCAAGAACTCTCCAATGATTAGCCGATACGTGCTCTGAAAAGGCATACCAGAACACGCTACAGGTAGCGACATTGAACCAAAGAAGCGTGTTGAGTGGTGCGAGGGAGGGAGTGACGGCGACGGTTTCCGCAAAGTCTTGAGAGACAATTCCCCACCCGAATAGGAGAACCGGAAGCGGTGCTAGCGCCATTAATCCTGCAATGAAACTGAGGATCGGGTAGCGCTGCTGTGGCTCTTCCTCCTCCATGAAAGTCCCCTTCTACCCCTTTGAGGTGAATGGTGGCGCAAGCTTATCTTTGAGTCCAGCCGTTAGCGCGGCGATTTTGTGCGTTTACGGTCAACTGCTCTACATCCTCTAGGAAGGCATTGTTTTTCCAGCGCTACTACTATAGGTTATGCTTCCTGAAAGTCATTGTGGTTGTGGAGATGGTATGCGTTTTCTGGGGATACTTGGTGTGACAAAGCTGATTGCTTTGTTTGTTGTTGTTTTGGGGGCGAGTAGCGCTCAGGCAGCGTTTATCTTGAAATTTGACAGCTCGCCGACAAGTTGGGTTGGGCAAGGCCAATCGTTTTCTGTGACTCCAAAAGATGGGTATACGTTTACCCATCAGAACTACAAAGGTTATCTCCTTTCGTTTTTGGTTTATAGTTCTGCGAACCACCCCAGTCCAGATCACCACCATTGGACATTGAGACTTGGGTCACCTACAGGAACGCCCTTCACTGCGGGATTGTATGCAAATGCTGCGAGGCACGCATCTGTGAGCACACTTACGCCTGGAATGGATTTTTATGGTGATCATAGAGGAAACAACCAAACAGGCGGATTTTTCAATATCATTGATATTGGATTCAACAACTCTGGTGTTCTCACAACTCTAGCCGCCGATTTTACTCAGTATGGTGAGAGGCAGGTTGATCGTTGGGTTAAGGGAAGTTTGCGTTACAATTCGTCCGTACCTTTGGCCGGATCCACCGATGTTGCCGAACCTTACTCACTTGCGTTCATTCTGCTTGGTTGTTTAGGCTTGTATGTTGTTCAGAGGCAACGGCGTGTTGTGAACAAATCTCTATTTTCTGCTTAAGGACAATACACGAATCCGTTCAATCGTTATATTCAATGTCGCTTGGGTAAGACCATACCAAAGCGCTCACTTATACCAGTAATTTTGAATGTTGAACGAAAATGCCTTCGTGTAAATGAAGCAACGCGGTCACACGAATGGCATATTCTATTTGACCTAGAGGAAATTGGTAGGCAACCAGATTTCACTCTTCCATCTCTCTCATCCCTCTCTGCGCCGTTCGATCTCGACGCCGACGCTGCGGGCTTCGGGGATGGCGGCGAGTTTTTCGATGCGCACGCGGGTGTTGAGGACGCGCTGATCTTCCAGGCATTTCTGGGCGACTTGTTCGGCCAGCGTTTCGACCAGGTTGACATGGCCGCTATCGATGATCGCCTGGATGTTGCGCACGACGGTCTCGTAACAGACGACATTGACATATTGGTCGCCCAAGGCCTCGCGCGATTCAGAGACCGTCAAGTCGACATTGATCCGTATGGGTTGCAGCGCCTTCTTCTCATGGACATGGATGCCGATCACGGCCTCGAGATCGAGATCGCGGACGAACACATGGCGCAGTGAGCGCGTAGCGTCGGCGATATTGAGCGGGTAGACATTGTTGGCTTCTGGGCCAGATCCGGATTGGGTCATGTCGGTGTCCTTAATTAATTAATGTGTAGTTCGTTGGCACTTCGAGACGGGCCTTTCGGCCCTCCTCAGTGTGACGTATAAAGGAAATGTCGTCCTGAGGAGCGAGCGCTTGCGAGCGTCTCGAAGGGCGGGCGAAATACCAGCGGTTTGGATCAATGGGGTCAGACTCCATTGATTTCCCCGTAGCGCCTGCGGCTTGCGTAACATTTTTAAATCAAAGGAGTCTGACCCCATTGATCCGTGTCCTTCCTATTCAACAACATTGGTCACGTCCGGCGTTTGCCAGATCAGGTGTTGGCCGCCGTCGAGCGCGAGCATTTGGCCGGTCAGTGCCGGGGCGTTCAAGATATAGAGCACGCCGGCGGCGATGTCTTCAGGCTGCGAGCCGTGGCCGAGCACGGTGGCCGATGTTTGACGGGTAAAGTCGGCCGCGCTTTGGCGGGCGTTCTGGATCGTCGGGCCGGGGCCGATGCCATTGACGCGGATGTTTTGCGGGCCCAGCGCTTGGGCCAGCGTGCGGGTCAGCGTCCACAGGGCGGACTTGCTCAGCGTATAAGTCAGGAATTGCGGCGTCAGTTTGAGCACGCGCTGGTCGAGCAGGTTGATGATGTTGCCTTCTGGGGCGTCAGGGGCGGTCTTGTGCTGGGCGGCGAAGCTTTGCGCCAGCACCAGCGGCGCGCGCAAGTTGGTCTCGATGTGCAGGTCCCAGCTGGCGCGGGTCATGGTCTCAATTGTGTCGTCGTTGAAGACCGAGGCGTTGTTGATGAGCGCAGCGAGCGGGCCCATGGCGGCGGTGACCTGGGGGATGAGGCTTTGCGTCTCGGCCTCGTTCGACAAATTGGCCTGGAAAACTTGCGGGGCGGTGCCGGTGGTGGCGCGCAAGGTCTTGGCGAGGGCTTCGGCGGGGGCGGCGGAGCTGTTGTAATGGATGGCGATATCCCAGCCATTTTCGGCCAGCTTGGTGGCGATATTTTTGCCGATGCGGGCGGCGGCGCCGGTGATCAAAACGCGTTTATTTTGGGTCATGAGGGCTGTCCTAGTTTCCCTGTTTCCACGCTGTAAAAACAGCCATGGCATTTGTGTTGCGGTGCAAAAATCAGCCGCCGATTTCGCGGCCATAAAGGGCGAAAATATAGGCCAAGTAAAACAGTAAAAAAGCAATGCCGAGCGGTCGATTGATCGGGCGATGGAAAAGCGTCAGCGGCACGAGAACCAGCGACGCGGCGAGCATCACCCAGATGTCGAAATGGAGGAGATGTGGCGATACCGGGATGCCGGCC
>JAJFIN010000187.1 GCA_021774955.1 Alphaproteobacteria bacterium
ACCTGACAAAAATATCAAGATTTCTGCCGTTTTCGCCATCGTGCCTGCGCTCTTTGCTTTTTATAGCGTTATGATAGGCTGCTCTCACGAAATATTACGGTATGTGTCGGGGAGTCACTATGGCGAAGGATTTTAGCGCACGCGTTCATCGGCGGTCAAAGCGCAACGTTTTCTCGGCACTGATCCGGGCGAGATTTCGCCAAGGGAAAAACAAAGTCGCGATCATCGATGCCGACGGCGCCGAAGTCACCTACGGCAACCTTCTGCGTGGCGCGTTCGCCATAGGCAGTGCCATCGCCCGTCAAACTAAAAGAGGCGAAGCGGTTGGCATTCTTTTGCCGACTGGCGCGGCCTCAACAATTGCCTTCTTTGCGGTTTTGGCATTCGGTCGTATTCCAGCAATGCTCAACTTTACCGCTGGCGCAGCAAATCTTGAGGCAGCCTGCAACATTGCCAAAGTGAACAAGGTTGTCACAGCGCACAAGTTTATCGAGATCGGAGGCCTTCAAGACCTCATTGGGAAAATGGAAGACTTCACCCATTTTCTTTATATGGATGATATGCGGGAAAGCCTGACGACCCGCGATAAAATCTGTGCAGTACTTGGGCCACTCCTGCCGTGGTTTGTAGGCATTCGACCGCGCGCAACAGCGACCGGTGTCATTCTGTTTACGTCAGGTACAGAAGGCGCACCAAAAGGTGTTGTTCTACGGCACTCCAACCTTGTCGCAAATGTTGAACAGATTGAAGCTCACGTCGATGTTGAGCCGAGCGACATCATTTATAATCCACTGCCGACGTTTCACTGCTACGGCCTCACCGCTGGCATGTTGTGGCCGGTGTTAACGGGCAAGTCACTTGTGCTCCATCCCTCACCACTGCAAACAAAGAATATTGCCAAGCGTATCAGCGAAACAAAACCAACGGTCATGTTCGCGACAGACACATTCTTGCAACAATATGCGCGCGTCAGTCGAAATGGCGAACTAAATTCACTTCGGATCGTTGTCTGTGGCGCCGAACGCGTACGCGACGAAACGCGCCACATGATGCAGAAGGATTTCGACTGCGAAGTCCTCGAAGGCTACGGCGTTACAGAAGCCTCCCCTGTTTTGGCCGCCAATCAACCCGGTGACATTAAGCCCGGTACTGTCGGCACCTTCCTGCCGGGGGTTGAATATCGGCTCGAAGCCGTTGCCGGGCTTGATGAAGGGGGACGTCTTTTCGTGCGCGGTCCAAACATCATGGCAGGCTATCTCATGGTTGACCGGCCCGGCGAGATTCAGACGCCCGAAGATGGATGGTACGACACCGGCGATATCG
Organism: Alphaproteobacteria bacterium; assembly: GCA_021774955.1. Classification (GTDB taxonomy): domain Bacteria; phylum Pseudomonadota; class Alphaproteobacteria; order M2410; family M2410; genus JAJFIN01. The sequence continues at coordinate 1,324 of JAJFIN010000187.1, forward strand.
TTTCATTGGATGAACATGGCTGTATCGCCATACGAGGGCGGGCGAAACGGTTTGCAAAAATTGGTGGCGAAATGGTTTCTCTCACCGTTGTTGAAAACTGCGCCAGCGCTTTATGGCCCGACCATCAGCATACGGCTGTCATCTTACCAGATCCCAAAAAGGGTGAGCGCATCGTATTGGTGACCGAATGCGCGGCGGCGGAACGTGATCATTTGATTACCTGGATGAAATCACATGGGGTCCCCCCCATCGCCGCACCAAGGTCGCTTGTTGCCGTTGATGAAATTCCGGTCCTTGGCACCGGAAAGACCGATCTTTGCGCTGTTGACAGAATGGTCGGCGAACATATTGCGGTCGGGGAACAAACTGCGGCAAGCGAGCAAGTCGAAAGCGCAACTGAAACCGCGGCTGAATAATTTAGATCTACTTGGGTGGTAGACCGCCGACGAAACGTGTGGCGAAAGCAATCCAATCTTCAAGTCCCACTTCAAGACACGCATCAGCGTCGACCCAAATGATGCCGCCCATTGAACGCTACTATTTCTGCACCAGACCGCGTTAACGCTTCAGCCTCAAGATCCTTACCGACACGGAACATGAAGCGCCCCACTTCAACGCCACACAACATGTTGCCATTCAGCATCCAACAAAATCCACCGAACATGGCTTTCTTGGTGATGCCTGGCCGGTCGGCCAGCGCACCTTCTAAAAATTCTGCTAAGTGCGAATCATAGGCCATTTGACCCTTCTCCTATGCGGTGTGAAAACTTGCGAGCGCAAAATACCCTAGTATCGCCATCGCCAAAACAGTCAAGACCATACCGATAGCTCGCCCGTTTCCCTTTGGGTTCGTCAATAGCGTTGCCGCATGAGTAATACGCCCAACAAGTAAAAATGAACCTCCCAACCACAAAGCGAGCGAGGGCGCACCTCCCATTTCCGCCATCGCCATGGCAATGAGAGTGATCGGCACTGTTTCAGTAAAGTTGCCATGCGCGCGCATCCGCCGCGTTAGTGTTTCATCCCCGCCGTCCAGCAACATAATGTTTGTTTTCAGACGTCTAACTCCGACAAGAAACGTGAAGGGAATCTGAAGCAATATCAATATCCCAACAAAGAGCGGTGTAATGATTAAATCCATCTGGATTCCCTCCCAGCTATTATAGACGGCTCGATTACGAACCGGGTTGCTCGTAAGTGATGAAAGCGAGCGAGGCGCCAAAGGGATCTTTGATCGTGGCCATACGGCCAACGCCTGGTGCGGTCGCAGGTTCACTCACACCTGTTGCGCCAGCATCAAGCGCGGCCGCGTAACGTGCATCGACATCATCTACAGTTATGTAGGTGAGCCAGGCTCCCTCGCTGGTAGGTTGCGGAGGGAAGCCACCGACAGGGCCCTCGCCGACCATTATTCCAGCATAAGATGTGCCATCTTGCATGGGCATATCGACAACCGACCAACCCAGAACTTTTTCATAGAACTTACGGGCCGCAACAGGATCTGCACTGGTATGACCAATCCAACTCGGGGCGCCATGGTTCATTGTAGGTGAATTACTCATCTTTACTCTCCTTGTGATGTGTTCAACATCTCAAGGACGGTGGCAGAACTGCTTATCCGACATCAGTGGAGAGTTTTTTTGTCGAAGCTCGCCATTTTCGACTTGATATAGCGGGCCTCTGCTTCGGTGGGACCGAGAGACAGAGCCTTTTGATAGGCTTGCTTGGCGTCTTCTGGCTGATTCAATTCAATCAACAGCGCGGCCAGAGTCGTGTGGTAGTGCAGGTAATTCTGAAGTTGATTAGATAGAGGTTCAACGAGATCCAGTGCCGCCTGCGCTCCTGTCGTCTTAGAGACTGCTACGGCTTTGTTTAACGCAATGATCGGAGACGGCTGGATGACCTGCAACGCAGCGTACAACCGTTCTATCTCGTGCCAGTCGGTTTCCTCCTCGGTCGATGCGGTGCAGTGAACAGCGGCGATTGCCGCTTGAATTTGATAGGGTCCGGGCGTTCCTTTGCGAAGTGCCTTTTCAATCAACACACAACCCTCATTGATCAGTTCGCGCTGCCACAGATCGCGATCCTGCTCATTGAGCGGCACCAACATTTCATCATCGCCGATACGGGCTTTATAGCGCGAATGATGCAATAGGCACAAAGCGAGCAGGCCCATTACTTCCGCCTGCCCTTGAAACAACCGCAGAAGTAATCTTGCCAGCCGAATGGCTTCTTCACACAGAGAAATACGAATGTGGGTCTCTCCGTGGTCTGCCGAATATCCCTCGTTAAACAGGAGATAGATCATGGCAATCACTGCCGAGAGACGCGCTGTTCGTTCTTTGGGACTGGGTGTCTCCAGAGCATTGGCAATCACCGCGGCTTTCTTCTTTGCGCGTGTAATACGTTGTTCCATCGCTTTTGGGCGGACAATGAAGGCGCGGGCAATTTCTTCAACCGAGAACCCAACAACTATTTTGAGCGCTAACGCGAGCTGGTCGCCAGGCTTTAAGTCTGGATGACAACACATAAAAAGCAGACGCAGGACATCATCTCGATAGACATGTGAATCCAACTGCTCGACGACTTCATCTTCGATGTCCGCATCGGTGTCTGGGATGTTATCGGTTAAAAGTTCTGTCGGCCGGTTTTGCTTTGATCTTTTTAAGTCAATGCCAGCATTGCGCCCGGCAATGATGAGCCAGGCGGTTGGGTCGCGGGCGATGCCATCTGCAGACCACGTCCTCACCGCGCGCAGGCAAGCTTCTTGAAATGCTTCTTCAGCAAAATCGAAGTCACCGAAATAACGTGTTAATGCGGCTAGAGCGCGCGGCCTTGCGGCGCGAATATAAGCGTCTATTCGACCGGTATCAGCCATCCCCAGCAGGGTCCATCGGAAGACCTCCGAACCATTGAACCGGTCTAACTTCTACAGCCGCCACACCCAGTGGGAGTTTTTTGGCAATCTCAATGGCTTCTTCTATGGTCGCGCAGTCGACCATGTAAAACCCCAGAAACTGCTCCTTTGTTTCGGCAAAGGGACCATCCAAGACCATTGGCGGTTCTTTGCTTCCGGGAGGGTCGCCACGCACCGTGACCGCTGTAGTCGTGTCCATGAGCTGAACTATGGGTCCAACCTGACCAGTTGCGATCAACTCGCCCTGCAAGTCTGTATGCTTTTTCATGTGGGCGTCCTGCTCGTCTGCAGGCAAGCGCTCAAACACCCCTTCAACCCCATAGATCAAAATTGAATAGAGCATGGACCCTCTTTCTCTGTGTTCATCTTCTAAGGACGAAAACAAACCGACTTTTCCGACAAATGCCAATAAATTTTATTCAGAGGCGAAACTGGTGAACTCGGTTGGTATTTTCTGAATGTCTTGAATGACGTCGGCAGGCAGGCTTCCCGGCATATCGTAAGAAGCGCTATCGGAGACGACATCGGCGATGCCCGCGAAACGGGCTTCAATCGCTTTGGCGATTTCGTCATGACGCCCAATGGCCGCAAACAGATGCACAACATCGTCTGAAATTTCAGCGGTCATTTCAGCCCATTGGTTGGTCTTCGACATGTGATTGAGTTTTTGGCACAAGTCATCAAGGCCGTGTTGTTCAAACACCGGGAAGTAAGATGGTGTTGAGCCGTAGAAGCCTATGCGCATGCGGACCCATTCGACCATATAGTCGACGTCGTCGTCGACGGCGCCGGTGGCAATGAACCCGCCACAGCTGAAGATAAAGAGAGAACGGTAGA
>JAJFIN010000188.1 GCA_021774955.1 Alphaproteobacteria bacterium
AGTGCGCAAACCAAAACGCCAAATCCCCGCACGCGTAGCGAAAGCCTTTACCACCCTCAATTTGGAACCGCCATCGTCACCCGAAGTCATCAAGGCCAAATATAAAGAACTGGTCAAACGCTTCCATCCCGACGCCAATCAAGGCGAGAAGGGTTATGAAGAGCGTTTGAAACAGATTATCGAAGCCTATGCCCAAATTAAGAAGGCGGGTTTTGTCAACTGATCGAGATTTGCGAGCCTCGATCATAGCCAAACAACCTTTATCTCCATTGGGAATGAGATCTAGGGCCTCAATATTTGAGCACCAATTTCGCAGCAAAAATGATAATTTGTCAGAATTTTCTGGCATCTGCTTAGAATGTGATTACATATAGATGATCAACCCAAAATAATCGGCCAATGGTGTTCAACTAAAGTGTTTCCAGGAAAAGCATGCCCTCGGGCTTGACCCGGGGTGGGATCCGGTTTTCCGTCCGGAACCGAAGGACCGCGCAAGCGAAACACGGAAAGCTGAGACTTAGGATCGGATTTTGATTTCATCAAAATCGTAGAGACCCTAAGGCTCAATAATGCTATAGGCCCAAAGACATGGGCCGCGGCCGTAGCGATAAGTGGGAAGGAATATTAGTGATGGATAGTGTAACCGAAGGGCTCAATCTTCCCGACATAATTGTCGACGCAAAAGAGCTTTTTGGCGTCGAAACGATTATGAAAGTCCCAGCGTTCTCCGAGGCCAACGAGCACGTGCCCGATTTGGATCCGGACTACATTTTCGATCCGGAAACCACGCTGGCCATTCTAGCAGGCTTTACCCACAATCGCCGCGTGATGATCCAAGGATATCACGGTACCGGAAAATCAACTCATATTGAGCAGGTCGCCGCGCGCCTCAATTGGCCCCTTATTCGCGTAAATTTAGATAGCCATATCAGTCGTATCGATCTGGTTGGAAAAGACGCCATTGTTCTTCGCGACGGCAAACAAATCACCGAATTTAGAGAAGGCATCCTGCCTTGGGCATTGCAACATCCAACGGCCTTGGTGTTCGACGAATATGATGCCGGTCGACCAGACGTTATGTTTGTCATCCAACGAATTTTGGAAGCCCAAGGTAAATTGACCTTGCTCGATCAAAACCGCGTGCTTCACCCACATCCTGCCTTTCGACTGTTTTCGACGACCAATACGATTGGCCTAGGCGACACAACCGGTCTCTATCATGGCACCCAGCAAATCAATCAGGGCCAAATGGATCGCTGGAACATTGTCACCACACTGAACTATCTGCACCATGACCAAGAGGTCAAGATCGTGATGTCGAAAGTCAAGGTCGACGGCTCCAACGAACAACGTGACCGCATCTCTTCCATGGTCCGCGTTGCCGATCTCACCCGAACCGCCTTCATGAACGGCGATATCTCAACCGATATGAGCCCGAGGACGGTTCTGACCTGGGCTGAAAACACAGAAATTTTTGGCGATATCGGCTTTGCCTTCCGTACCACATTCTTAAACAAATGTGATGAGTTGGAACGGCCAACGGTTGCTGAATTTTATCAAAGATGTTTTGGCGAGGACTTACCAGAGAGTGCCGCTCATTTGTTAGCAGGGTAATCCATTGCGTTTAATCTTCCGTCTGGCAGCCACAAGTGTCTTGGTCCTGTTATCTAACTCGCTAGCGCAAGCAAGCGAAACCACTTGCGCCATTGCAACAGACGGCAATCCAACCCCATTTCGCCAATCAATTGATAGCGCCGGAACGATTGTTTTGGCGACGGTGCGAGACGCGCTCAAGCTCAATGGTATGGAAGATGATACCTATGAGTTTACCTTCCGCGTTGAAGATACCTTGAAAGGCAATTCTAAACCAACCTACCGTTTGAGTGGCGAACTCGACCGCGGTGACGGCCACGCCCAAAACACATTTGACGATCACCGCACACCCATTTTTTGGGATCGCAAGCAAAGCCATATCAGTCAGACCCCTCACTGCAACGAACAGCCAGCCTTTGAGATCGGTGGAACCTATTTGTTATTTGATCCAGGCATCAACCAAACCCGCGCAGCTTCAAGCATTGCCTACGAAAAGATCAACAATGATCAAACTGATTTCTGGTTGTCAGCAGTGCGCTCGCTTGTCAACAATACCAGCCTCAAACATGCGCGCTCCATGCCAATCACCAAATATCTTAAAGCGCAAGATTCACTCGTTCTCATCGTGCTCGATAATTGCTTTAGCAAATTGCGCGATGAAGCGCATAGGATCGCCCAGGTATCTGAACCCATTGTCGGTAAAACAATCTATGCTGACGATATCGACAGTAAGACCTTCGCCGATGCTCTGGTCGATTGCCAAGGCTTTACCGCATTGCTCGGCGTTTTTTACGACACTACGACCGGTGCAGATCAAAAACCTTCGGCGCTGCCTGTCCAAAAGATTCAAGCCTATTACCCCATTCGCGAGGGTGTCGTCGATTTTTCTACACTTGAATCCGAAATTGA
>JAJFIN010000189.1 GCA_021774955.1 Alphaproteobacteria bacterium
TAAGGGAGTTCATTCAATTGAGAATGGTGCGGCTGAAGTCATCGCCGCAGAAGCCCTCGAAACGTCACCGCTTGTGGGCATCCCTCTTCGAGAAGCAGATCTGCCCGGAGGCATTATGATCGGTGCTATCATCCGAAAAGATGAGGTGATTATTGCACGACCTGATACTCGCATTGAAACCAATGACCATGTAGTCATCTTTGCACAGAAAGATGTTGTTCGAAAAGTTGAACGGCTGTTCCGCGTCAGCCTTGAATATTTCTAAGGGCAGGGCAACAACGCGATGGTTTATGCTGCCGTATTTCATATGATCGGTTGGTTATTGTGCATCCTGGCATCCGCAATGCTGTTACCAGCTTTGGCCGCCGGCGGTTCAGGTGATTGGGAAACGACGATTATATTCACTCTCTGCGCGCTGATAACAGCCTTTGTCGGTGGCGCTTTTGTTCTTGCGTTAAGAGGGTGGCAACGACAGACCGCCGATCGCGAGGGGATATTGCTTGTAGGGGCGGCGTGGATCATTCTCCCAATTTTTGCTAGCCTTCCACTTGCTGCATCGGACGGATTTCCTACCCTTCTTGATGCCTGGTTTGAAGCCGTCTCTGGAATGACAACAACCGGTGCCACAATTATTGAAGATTACGCTGTCCCGTCGATCCCAATTTATATTTGGCGTGCGACACTACAATGGTTAGGTGGACTGGCGACAATCATTTCAGCTATCCACATTTTGACCGCTTGGAGTTCGTCGTCTCTGCCAGTACTTCGGCCCAAACAACCGACGGTCGCCCTTGATATCGATCGAAATGATTTGTTCGCTCGCATAAAGCAAACAGCCCCAGGTATTGCTGGTATTTATGCAGCAATAACATTTGTTGGCTTTTTAGGGTTATGGCTTTCCGATATCCCTGCTTGGGAAGCCTTAAGTTTGGCGGGTGCTTCGATCTCGACCGGTGGATTTACTACACGCGCAGGTTCGATTACGCAGTATGAACTTGGTGCCGGGTTATTTCTTGTCATTGTATTGATGTTTATTGGCGGAACCAGCTTCCTCCTCCATACACAATTGCTCAGACGTCGATTTTTGCAATACGTCCAGGATCTGGAATTTTTTCATGTAACAGCGTTTATTGGAGTGATTGGGATATTTTTTCTGATCGCCCAGTCAACCGCAACCTACGAAATGAAGCCATTACAAGCGATCTTCAATGCGACGTCACTTACGACAACGACAGGGTTTTATTTTGAAGACATTAGTAACAAGAGATTACCCAATGTAACTTGGCTCGTTCCAATTCTCATTGGTGCATCGGTTGCTTCGACCAGCGGCGGATTCAAATTAATGCGTTTGGTTCTCCTCATGCAGCACGGATGGCAGGAGATGAAACGTCTCTCTCATCCGCACAGCATCACTTCGTTTCGGTACAACAAACGTATCGTTTCCAACAGAACAATGGCTGGTGTTTGGGGATTACTCATCGCAGTCATCTGTCTGATCGCAATAACAGCCCTTTTTGTTGGCTTAGCTGGGTATGATTACACAATTGCTGTTGCGACAGCGACCGCTGTGACCACTAATACCGGACCCGTATTGCTTGCGGCAACCGGTGGAGAAGTAACGTATGCTGAATTCCCACCTTTGTTGCGAACCTTACTTGCATTTTCAATGATCCTTGGTCGGGTCGAACTGTTGCTGTTTCTTGTTCTATTCAATGGGTCATTTTGGCGGTTTTAGCCTGGGGGGTTTGAATGACGCGCATCGCATATGTGAACGGGCAATATGTCCGACACGAGGAGGCTTGTGTTCACATAGAAGATCGCGGCTATCAACTCGCTGACGGTGTATATGAGGTTTGGGCTGTCCGGGATGGTTTATTGATGGACCATCAGGAACATATTGATCGTTTGCGCCACTCGCTTGGGGAACTGAAAATCACTACTCCGTGCTCTCCGAAAACACTTGAATTCATTCTGCGCGAGACACTCCGGCGGAATAGCATCAAGAACGGTCTTGCCTACCTGCAAATTACCCGAGGGGTTGCCCCCCGAAGTCACGCCTTCCCAGAGCCCGCGATCCCTCCATCGATGATCATCACCGCACGCCCAGCCAACTGGACAAAATTGGACGCGAAAGCGGCAAAGGGGGTGAGTGTTGTAAGCAGCCCCGACCAACGTTGGGCCCGATGTGACATCAAATCAATCGCCTTGCTACCCAATGTATTGGCTAAACAGGCAGCCGTCGAATCAGGCGCCCATGAGGCTTGGTTAATTGACAATAACGGGTTCGTTACCGAGGGAACATCAAGTGCAGCTTTCATCATCGACGCCCATCAAACCCTGATAACAAGGCCTCTGGCCCACGACATCCTGCCAAGCATCACGCGCCTGCGATTAATGCAAGAAGCTCGGTTACTTGGATTGAAGGTTGAAGAGTGCCTTTTTCGACTGGAAGAGGCGAAACAAGCCGCTGAGGCATTTATGGCGGGCGCAGGAAGTACCGTTTTACCTGTCATTTCAGTCGACGGAACCAAGATAGGCAGCGGTGAGCCCGGCCCCATATCGCAAAAACTGCGCGCAGCTTATATTGCAGATAGCATTGCCAGGGCAAAAGAGAGGGTCACTACTAGACCTAAGGTCAATATGTTATCCAATGCAAAATAATCGACTCGTTTTTTCTTCTTTAGGCTTCTATATTTACAAAAAATCGCTCAGCCAAAATCTAACGAGCGCAACAATGAATTTGGATGATTATGACCAATAATAAATCGCAAAATCTTCAAGACACTTTCTTAAACCATGTGAGAAAATGTAAGACCCCATTGACGGTGTTTCTTATCAATGGTGTTAAACTCCAGGGGGTAATTACTTGGTTCGATAATTTTTGTGTGCTGCTCCGACGTGATGGGCATTCACAACTTGTCTACAAGCACGCCATATCAACAATTATGCCCGGTAGCCCGGTGCAGCTTTTTGAATCGGAAGACAGCGATCCGGAAGAAGAAAGTTAATTGGTCGAGTTTCAGCACAAACATCTATTTGTAGGACCCACCGACGGTGCCCCTGTGGCAAGGGTAATTATAATATTGCCCACTTGGAAAAGCCGTCTGAACAAAGATAGTAATCAATATAGCCATCAAGGGTCAGCGCGTTCAAACGACGCGCGAACGATTGAAGCCATAGGTTTAGCTGAAGCAATCAATCTTGATGTCATCAAGACAATCAACGTTTCCATTGCCCGTACCCGCGCAGCAACATTGTTTGGAAAGGGCAAAGTCGAAGAACTTAGACACGAGGTTTCCGACAACAATGTCGATCTGGTTGTTGTCGATGGCGCATTGTCCCCTTTGCAACAACGTAACCTAGAAAAAGAATGGTCCACAAAGGTCCTTGATCGAACCGGCCTCATTTTGGAAATTTTCTCAGCACGCGCACGCACCAGGGAAGGGCGCATGCAAGTAGAATTGGCCCACTTAACGTATCAAAAGAGTCGATTGGTTCGCTCATGGACTCACTTAGAACGTCAAAGAGGTGGACTTGGATTTGTCGGCGGGCCTGGGGAAACCCAAATTGAATCAGACCGTCGGATGATCAGCGAAAGAATTAGCAAACTACAGCGGCAACTAGCGACCGCCACGAGCACGCGAAAGCTTCATCGCAAGGGCCGGAAGAAGGTTCCATTTCCTATTGTTGCACTTGTTGGATACACCAATGCTGGCAAATCCACTCTGTTCAATCGACTAACCAATGCCAATGTTTTTGCTCAAGATCAGTTATTTGCAACGCTCGATCCGACAATGCGATCGATCGAATTGCCGAGCGGAAAAAAGTTGATGCTTTCCGATACCGTGGGCTTCATTTCTGATCTGCCCACCGACCTTATCGCAGCATTTCGAGCGACTTTAGAAGAAGTGTTAGAAGCCGACATTCTCGTTCATGTACGCGACGCTTCAAGTAAAGAATCGGATGTTCAAAAAGAAGACGTCGAGGAGGTACTTGAACACTTGGGTGTTTCGCGCCAAGCAGAGCACATTGTTGAGGTGTTCAACAAAATTGATCTTTTGGATGACGACGAGCGCGATGCTTTAAAGACAAGTGCGGAGCGCCCGTCACATCCAATTGCCCTATCTGCGCAAACAGGCGAGGGCGTTGACCAACTTTTGCACGCACTTGATGCAATGTTAACGCAACATGATCAACTCTTCTCGGTGCATTTTCCACCTGAAGATGGGGCGGTCCTCGCTTGGTTGCACGCCAATGGTGATGTCCAAGGGCGCACAGATCAAGCAGACAATATAACACTTTCAGTTAGATTATCTCCGGAAGATACCAGCAGATTTCAAAAGCGCTTCGGTTATGATTTGCATCCTGAAGCGATGCCTTTGGCCGCTCAATGAGCATCAAGGTACCACAAAAAGAACAGATCCTTGATCTACTTCGAGAAATTTCCGAGACGGAAATTCTGCCGTGGTTTCAAAATCTAAGCGAAAAACACATTTCCGAAAAAGGAGCGGGGCAAATCGTAACCGTGGTCGATACGGCCGTTGAAAAAGCGCTCACACCTAAACTCGAAACACTGGTACCTGGAAGCATGGTTGTCGGAGAGGAGGGCGTCCACGACAATCCAAAATTACTAGACGCACTCGACAGCGATCATCCCGTTTGGATCGTCGATCCAATTGATGGGACGCGAGGATTCTCAAAGGGGAAAAATTCTTTCTGCGTTATCTTAGCACTCGCCTACAAAAATGAAGTCATCTCCGGATATGTATACCAACCCATCGATGACCGGCTCACCATGGCCGAAAAAGGAGCGGGAGCCTATTGTGATGACCAACGGCTCGACGCAGAACGATCTCTCTCAATGGGTCAATTAAATACCGCTGTCTATGTCAACCACATCCCTAAAAAACATCGCACAGCATTAGAACAACGGATCGGTCAGATAGGACCTCGTGCAGAAACAACCATGTGTGCAGGCCTTGAATACGAGCGTGCTGCTCTGGGACAAATGGATGCGACAGTTTTTTGGACAACGCATCCCTGGGATCACGCAGCTGGCGCACGTATCATTGAAGAGGCCGGCGGAATTTCGCGTTACATCGAAGACGGTGAGACCTACCGGCCCGCTATTCGAGACCGCAAAGGCCTTCTAGTAGTGGGCCAACCAGAACATTGGTCGACAATTGCCGAAACATTATTTCCGGAGATACGGAAAAAAGGAAAATAAACGTAGACGAGTTATCGTCTTTGTACAGAATAATTAATATCGTCCTTATAAAGATTATACATATTAATCAGTAGACAGAGTATTAATAATTATCCTTACACAGAACATATTAAGTACATTCATATTCGACTTTATTAAACTCTCGTTTTCGCCTCATTCCAAAGCGCATCCATTTCCTCAAGCGTCGAGTCAATCGGATTCTTGCCCTCTGCCTCTAAACTTTTTTCGATATACTCAAAACGATTGACGAATTTTGTATTCGTTTTTCTCAGCGCATTTTCTGGATCAATCTTGAGATGTCGCGCGAGGTTGGCATAAACAAACAACAAGTCACCCAACTCATCTTCACGCCGGCCTTTATCCGTGTTCGATGCAATCTCATGAGATAACTCAAGCATTTCTTCATTAAGCTTGTCGAGAACATCTGATTTGTCCGGCCAGTCGAACCCAACACGCGCAGCCCGGTTTTGGAGTTTGACAGCACGGGCAAGGGCGGGAAGGACGAGGGGCACACCATCGAGCGTGCGAGAATTTTCGCCTGCCTCACCTCTTTCCTGCGCTTTGATTTGTTCCCAATTTAGGGTTTGAGCATCAGGTGAATCTATTTCTGCGTTACCAAACACATGCGGGTGACGTCGAACCATTTTATCGCAAACATTTTCCACAACATCCGCAAGTGTGAATTGTTGGGCTTCGGCCGCCATCTGTGCGTGATAAATTACCTGGAACAGGAGATCGCCAAGTTCATCCTTCAGCGCCACCATATCTTTGTTTTCAATGGCATCGAATACCTCATAGGCCTCCTCAAGCGTGTAAGGTGCAATCGTCTCAAACGTTTGCTCCAAATCCCAAGGACAGCCTCCGTTAGGGTCGCGTAAGTCCGACATAATTTGAACAAGCGCATCGATCGAACGACGATCTTGAGGGGGGTGTTTTGGCATACTAATCACCGTAGGTTTCGCTTATGTATCGAGGCTGGAGGTCGAATGCAAACACACCAAGAAACCAGTTCGTTCGCTATGGAAAAATTTTGGAGTAGGCTAATGGCAACCGAGTCATAGAGGCCACAATATGAACGAAGGAGTCATAGCACTAGCATGGGCTGCTGCCATCTTCGTCTTTTTTACGTTTTGCTACGTGATTTGGGTAGATAACAGTTGAGTCTGGCGATATGTGAGCCACTACATCGCATGTCGAGTAGAGCAGCCATGCGCCCATAATCCTTAAATTGGTGCGGAGTCGAAGGGGATATTGGTTTACTTTTCTTACTAAATATTGCATGATTCAGTGTAGAGATCAATATTTCCCGCGAGGGGCGCAATGAATGAAGGTGTGATCGTTTTTGCTTGGGCCGGTGGGATTTTTTTTGCTGGAATCCTTGTCTGGGCTTTTTTGAGCCGATGATCTTCAAACGTGCAATTTTCCAATAATTTAGCGATCGCCATGCAGTGCAGCTAAGTTATTGAAATAAATAGAATATCTCAGTCAGCCAGGCAAACGTGTCTAAAATCCATTCCTGAGCCGCTGCTGTATGAGCATTGAAACCCACATTCTCGATCAAGTAACGCACGCGATCAGGTGTCGTTTTGAGGGCGTTTAACGGTCAGTCCTGCGCCGTGGTTTCGTCGGGCCTTGGTTGAGCAGTTGTTGATAGCGGGCAGGGATCTCGCGCCAGGAATCGATCTCAGACCTGTAATTGGTTCAGCCGTT
>JAJFIN010000190.1 GCA_021774955.1 Alphaproteobacteria bacterium
GGATCGGCCCAGTCGTGCAGGGAGTGGAGATCCGCATTGTTGGCGATACGGATGATATTGAAGGCGCGACGCTCCCTCCTCTTGACACGGGCCATGTCGTAGCAAAAGGGCTAACGATCGGCCCCGGCTACACAGACGACAGTTTGAACAAATCTCTTTTTTCCAAGGATGGCTGGCTGATCACCGGCGACTTAGGATTGATGGACGCGCAAGGAAATCTCAAACTCAACGGACGCGCTAAGGACCTGATCATTCGAAGTGGGCATAACATTGATCCGGCTGTAATCGAAGAGGCAGCACTCCAGCACCCTGCTGTCGAGGCGGCAGCCGCTGTAGCAGCACCTGATGCCTATGCAGGTGAATTGCCGGTTCTTTTTGTTCAACCAAAACCAGGTGAAAAAGTCATTGAGGCAGAACTCCTCGCCATACTTGAACCAAGTCTCGAGCGCCCCGCAATGCCCAAATGGGTAGAAATAATGGACGCTTTACCCATAACGGCTGTTGGGAAAATCTATAAACCCGGTTTAGTTGCCCGTGCAATCGAGAGAACAATTACCAATCTAATGGAAGATAAACTGGATACTGATGATTTCTCAATTACTGTTGTGGAAAAAAGCGGTGTCTCCAGTATTCAGTTTGTGGCTTCACCCGATCATCATGCACTGATTGCTGATCTGATGGCCCCTTATTCTATAGAATATGAAATACGATCTTAGTAGCTAAACAAGCCTGATTACATCATTGAACCAAAGCTGCCTTCATTTTTTGAGCGCACTCATCTATCGCCAACGCACCGGCGTCGACAATTCCTGCCATGACCGTGAAGCCGTGGATCGTGCCTTCGTAAGTTGAAGTTTCAACCGCGACGCCTGCTTGCTTTAATTTCTCAGCATATTCGACAATGTCATCCCGCAGAATATCACATCCTGCAATAACGATGAAAGCTTCAGGAAGACCTTCAAAACTCTCTGCAAATAACGGCGACACGCGCGGGTTTTCAACATTGGTGTCATCATCGAGATATTGCTCGTAAATCCAATCGAGCGCATCGGGTTCAAAGAAATAACCGCTCGCGTATTCTTTCATCGAGGCGGTATCACCCCGTGTGCCAATAGCTGGGTTAATCAACAGCTGAAAGGTGATGTGCCTTTGAGGATCATTGCGCATCGTCTGGGTCAAAACTGCGGCCAGATTCCCGCCTCCAGATTCACCGCCAACGGCTATGCGGGTTTGGTCCCCGCCATAGGATTGTGCATTGTCGTAGGCCCAATTGAAAACCGCCACAGCGTCCTCGACGGCAGCGGGAAATTTATTTTCCGGAGACAATCTGTACGAGCCAGAAACAATAATGCATCCGGACTTCGCGCACAGCCTGCGGCAAAGGCCATCGTAAGCATCAATACTGCCCATCACCATGCCACCGCCGAAAAAGAATACGAGGACCGGTGTGGTTTCGCCTACGCTACCAATGGGGTGATAAATTCTAACAACAATCGACCCCGCAGCGCCGGGAATATCTTTATCTTCAACCTGTGCAACTTCAAGACTGGGATAACCGATCTTTGCGTAGAAAGTATCAAAAGCCTTCCGCATTTCCACTGGGGGTTTTTCAATATCGAGAAACGGGTCGCGCTCAAGCATCTCGAGAATTTCTTTCGTCTGGTCGTCCAGCAAACTTGAGCCAGCATCCTTGTCGCCTGAAGTATCCAAGTCAGTGTCCGTTTGGCTTACCATCGCGCTACCTAATTTCTTGTTTCATTCGGCCCATAGACTTAGCGCTTCCCGGGCTTTCTTTCTCCGCTCAAAAGTATGGCTTCAGAAAATGCTGCAGCGGTGCCGCTACAACAGATGGCCCATTGTTAGCAACTCGCAGGCATAAGTCGAATTTACCGGCCCACCGGATCACAAGTTCAATCGATCAACGACCTTCGTAATTCCCCAAATCTCATGAAATCCATTTCCGCACTCGAAGAATCGAAATAGATTAGCCCGCTGATCCTCACCCATCCGAAATAGGTGTATTTTGTCTTCGGAAAAACTCACAGTCTTACAACTCATAGATCCCCCAGAATATGTCTATCTTCAGGAGGCGCTATACT
This sequence comes from Alphaproteobacteria bacterium, assembly GCA_021774955.1. Taxonomy (GTDB): domain Bacteria; phylum Pseudomonadota; class Alphaproteobacteria; order M2410; family M2410; genus JAJFIN01. The sequence continues at coordinate 2,100 of JAJFIN010000190.1, forward strand.
GGCCTGCGTTTGGACGCTTTCCTGTTCGCTGGTATGGCTTGGGCGACGAGACGGATTTGAGATTTTCTATTGAGTTTTCTGAAGAGTACGCAGCTCCCACACCCGAGGGTGAAATTGTTTGGGATGAAGAATGCAAATTTGCCGGATTACCGTTGGATCCTAGGGCAAAAATTGCTCTAAGCGATGATGGAGAGCTTCCTCTTCCCGTGGAAAGGTATGATCTTTTGCTATCCAAAGGAGGTCGAGGTGCATTTCCTTTGACCGACACTGATGTCGAGAATTTTAGCAAAGCTCGCGAAAAAGCAGTCGCGTACTTTGAAGAGTTTGATAATTGGCATGTTCAGTATTCAGACTACGTAGATCAGTTTCAGAACAGCCTTTGTACTGCGCTAAGAAAGGGTGACATAATTGCCCTTGGGGTGAAACTGCCTGACAAGTATCTTTCGTCCACGGCAGAAGAATTTGAGCAATACGCCCAAATCGAAGACAATTTAGACAATCGCAATGAAACCGAGATACCCAAAAAACACTGGATTTCAAACAACATTAACTGGGCAGCAAGTGCGCTTAAGGGACGAGACTACCATTTTATTAGAGTAAACCTGGCATTTCGTGATGTGTTCCTACTCTTTCCACCTTATGAACTCATGGTAACAGGGAAAGCTAAACAGATTGGCGAATCTTACGTCGTACCCACTTCTACAATTGGCCAGATTGCTCGCCGTCATTCCAAGCGCGGGCGACCACCTCTTCCGTGGGATGAGTTTCATGTAGAAGTAGCACGCATGTTTCGTGATGATGAAATGCCTCAAAAAAAAGAATCTGCGATAGCGCATTTCCAATCTTGGTTTGACCAGAAGCTTGATTGCAAAGTTAGCCGGTCGGCAATCGGTGAGCGCCTTAAGCCTTATTACAATCAGCTCATCAAAAAAGACAGAAATTAGCAGAACCCGAATTTCTGTCTTCTTCGTTCAGCTTTCTGACCATCAATCAATTGAATTTCTCTGTTCGTGCATGATCATAGACACACCTGCCGGGGTATTCCGGCCTATTGATAGTGTGTCCTCAAATGTCTTTGAACAATTCCCCCCTCTTTAACGCCAACAAAGCAGCGAACCATCTCGGCCTGTCAAAAAGCACCCTTGCCAAGATGCGCTTAAGTGGCAGCGGTCCGGTCTACTCCAAACTCGGGCGTCGTGTGGTTTACCGCGCGTCAGACCTTGACGATTGGATTAGCGCAAACCGACACCAATCAACCTCCGAATACGCCACCCCGAAACCGGGTGAGTAAGCATCGTGAAAAAATCTACACGTAGGCACGATCTTCGACGCATTCGAACGCAGCACACCTACTCCGTCCAGGAAACCGCAGACCTCCTAAAAGTCACCAAAGGTACAGTGCGTGAGTGGTTAAAAAACGGCCTTCCCAAACTGGAAGGTGGGCGGCCAATACTCATTCACGGAGCCTACCTGAAAGACTGGTTGGCAGAACGGCAAGCATCTCGCAAGAAACCATGCCTGCCAAATGAGATGTTTTGCTTGAAATGCCGCTTACCTCGAAAATCCAAACCGGCTTCAGCCCGCGCCATCCCACGCAACGAAAAGACGTTCAATGTCACTGCCCTTTGTTGTCAGTGCGACGCACGGATGAATCGTATCGCCGCCAAGTCTAAACTTGAACAAACCTGCAGGTCCTTCGACATCCAGACGATACCTCAGCCACGCCTAACTGAGTCTGACATCCCTACCGTGAACCGTGACTTAGAAAAGGAATGCACAAAATGACAAAATTGAACCCTAAAAACGAACGCATCAAGCGTCATTACTTTGAATATCTAAAGCAGGCTGACGGTAAAGCAGATGCCACCATCCGACAGATTGAAAAGGCCATCTCACGGTATGAAGGACAATTTGCATTTGCAGGTTTTGTTCCCTTCAGCGCTGATAATGCTATTGACTTCAAAAAAGCTCTCCTCAAAACGAACCTAGCTAAATCGACCATTCTCCAAACGATCAATGCACTCAAAAAGTTTTTTGGATGGCTATCTTGCCAGCCTGGATATAAGTCCAAAATCCAATCTACAGACATCGCTTATTTCAGTCTGAGTGAGAAAGACACGCGCGCGGCACAGGCTCCCTCCTACAAAACATTCCCAACACTTGAGCAAGTCAAGCATGTTCTCTCAACGATGCCTGCGGCCACAGATATCGAAAAACGTGACCGTGCTCTTGTTGCCCTGGTTGCGCTCACAGCCATTCGCGATGGGGCTCTTGTGTCTCTCAAGCTCAAACACATTGATGTGGCTCGGAAGCTCGTTGTTCAAAACCCAAATGAAGTAAAGACTAAAGGCTCCAAGAGAATTGACTCTTTCTTTGCGCCCATCGGCGAGGAGATCGAGCAGGTCTTTCTCGACTGGATTACCTTCTTAAAAACTGAACTGCTCTTTGGCAACGATGACCCTGTCTTCCCTAAAACAGCCCTGATCCAAGACGAGAACGATTGTTTTATCGCCGGTGGATTGTCTCGCGATCATTGGTCCAACGCATCACCCATCCGCGCAATTTTCAAGCGCGCTTTCTTGGCGGCAGAACTTCCCTATTTCAGCCCGCATCGTTTCCGCGATATGTTCGTTCAGCTCGCCTATCAGCGCTGCACCACACCCGCTGAGTTCAAAGCATGGAGCCAAAACTTAGGCCATGAAAGTCCGCTGACAACATTCACCAGCTATGGGACTCTTTCCCTCGAGGAACAATCGAGGCTCATCCGCAACTCAACAGGTGCCGCAAATGACAATGAATTGGAAGTAGCAAAAAAGATTGTGAAGATGATGCGGGAGGAGAAATCCAAGTAATTTCGATGGGAATGAGAAGAAACGCACTTAGGCCTCCCATTGCACAGATCACTGTGACACTGTTACTGTCCTATGTGGCGTTTGAAAATTTTCATTTGTGCGAATGAAGCGTGGGCAATGGCGTACCATAAACTTCATGGGGATTGATCAACCATATGTTCGAGCAGACGTTCAAGAATATTGATGATGTTCTCTGGAAAGAGGCAGGCTGCACGACGGAGCTTGATTATACCGAGCAGACGTCATGGATGTTGTTCCTCAAATATCTTGACGATCTAGAATTGGATCGAGCTGACAAGGAAAAGCTCAAGGGAAAAAACTACAGTTTCATCATCGCCAAGGAACACCGCTGGGCAAGCTGGGCTGCACCTAAAAAGGTCGATGGCTCTTTCGATCATGATAATGCGCTCACGGGTGATGATTTAATTACCTATGTGAACGATGACCTATTTCCGTACCTCACAGGCTTCAAGGGCCGAGCGAGTAGCTCCGATACGATTGAGTATAAAATTGGCGAAATCTTCGGGGAAATCCGGAGTAAATTTGAGAGCGGCTATTCCCTGCGCGATGCGCTCGAGCTTGTGGATATGTTGCGTTTTCGTTCGCAGGAAGAAAAGCACGAACTTTCCCATCTCTATGAAGCCAAGATCAAGAAGATGGGCAATGCGGGCCGAAATGGTGGAGAATATTACACGCCGCGCCCACTCATTCGCGCCATGATCCAGGTAGTCAAACCGCAGATCGGCCAGCGCATCTATGATGGCGCGGTTGGCTCTGCTGGGTTCTTATGTGAGGCGCACGATTATTTGAGGTTTGGTCCGTCGGGAGAAGGTCTCACCACCACTCAGCTTAAAACGCTGCAAACAAAGACACTCTATGGCAAGGAAAAGAAGCCATTGGCCTTTGTCATTGCGATCATGAACATGATCTTGCACGGCATCGACGCCCCGAATATCATCCGCACCAATTCGCTGTCAGAAAACATCACCGATATTCAGGATAAAGATCGCTTTGATTTGATCCTCGCCAATCCACCCTTTGGCGCCAAGGAGCACAAGCAGGTTCAACAAAACTTCCCGATCAAGAGCGGCGAGACAGCATTCCTGTTCCTACAGCACTTTATCAAATCCCTCAAAGCAGGTGGCAAGGGCGCGGTGGTCATCAAGAACACATTCCTGTCAAACTCTGACAATGCCGCCAAAGCCCTGCGCAAGGAGCTGTTGGAAAATTGCAATCTGCATTCGGTGCTCGATTGTCCCGGCGGGGCATTTCAAGGCGCGGGTGTGAAAACTGTAGTCCTGTTCTTTGACAAGGGTGCACCAACGCGCAAGATCTGGTATTACCAGCTTGATCCGGGACGCAATCTTGGCAAGACTAATCCGCTTAATGACAATGACCTGAAAGAATTTGTCGAACTGCAGGCAAACTTTGCTGAAGGAGAAAAGTCCTGGTCTATTGATCTGAATGATATCAACTCAGAAACGTTTGATCTGTCGGTCAAGAATCCCAACGCACCGCATGAAACGGTATTGCGCGAGCCGGAAGAGATTATTGCGGAGATGGCTGCACTTGACGCTGAAAGCGCCGAAGTCCTCGAAGGTATTCGGGGGATGATATGAGGGAGGGTTGGATTTCAAAGACTCTTGGTGAGGTGACTGTGCCTTCAGGTACTGTTGATCCTCGCAAGAAACCCAGCGAGTTATTTCTTTACGTAGATGTTTCGAATGTATCAAAAAAAACCTATAGGATCGTTGATTCAAGCGAGATGTTGGGTAAGGAAGCCCCAAGTCGCGCTAGGCGTCAGATGAAATCCGGCGATGTCTTGTTTGCCACCATTCGACCAACGTTGCAGCGTATTGCTCAAGTTCCGGATTCACTTGACGGGCAAGTATGCAGCACGGGGTATTTTGTTTTTCGACCAAGATCTGAATTGGACTCAAGGTTTTTATATTACTATCTGTTCACCAGTGGATTTACTGAAGCAATGGAGAGCCTTCAGTCGGGAGCGAGCTATCCGGCAGTGAATGATAAGCAGGTGAAACAGCAGAGAATTTGTTTCCCTCCTCTTCCCGAACAAAAACGCATTGTTGCCATTCTTGATGAAGCGTTTGAGGGTATTGATCGCGCAGCCGCCAACACCCAAAAAAACCTCGCCAACGCCCGCGAGCTGTTTGAAAGCTATCTGAATTCAATCTTCCGCCAAGGTGGAGAAGATTGGATGAAGACCACACTTGGAATGGTGTGTAGTTTTGAAGGTGGTTCTCAGCCGCCAAAGGCTGAGTTTTCAAAAGAGAGAAAGAAAGGGTATCTTCGCCTAATCCAGATACGTGATTACAAATCGGACAATCACATAGTTTATATACCTCGAGAAAAAGCGAGGAGATTCTGCAGTAAGAGCGACGTGATGATTGGTCGATACGGTCCGCCGCTATTTCAAATTCTACGGGGTATAGAGGGCTCGTATAATGTGGCTCTAATGAAGGCTGTCCCAGACGAAAGTCAAATTTCAAAGAGTTTTGTTTACTACTTTCTCAAGAATGGGGACATTCTTCGTTACATTATTGCCTCTTCGAATAGGGCCGCTGGTCAAATTGGTCTAAACAAGGCAACCCTTGAGCCCTATCCAATTTCTTTCCCGTGTTTGAAAGAACAGACACGAATTGTCTTGGTGCTAGATGGCTTGCTCAAGGACATTCAAAGCCTCGAAGAAGTCTATAAGAAGAAACTCTCTGCACTTGCCGAGATGAAACAATCGGTTCTACAAAAGGCTTTTACCGGAGAGTTGACGCAATCAACTCCGCAAGCGGTTTTGAATGCCATTGAGACTATTCCTGCAGATACGAAATCACCTGCATTCGCTGCCAACATTATTGCCATTGGCTTCGATACCCATGCCTCAAACCTGCGGGAGAAGACCTGGGGCCGGGTCAAGGCGCAGAAGACGCTGCAGCTGACAGAAAGTGCTGGCAGCATCGACATGGGGCGAGAACCGATAAAGGATGCTGCCGGGCCGAATGACTCAGCGCACATGCGCAAGGCTGAGAATTGGGCGAAAGCAGAGCAGTTTTTTGAATTCATCAAGAGGGGCAAAGGGTATCAATTCAAGAAACTCGCTCGCTACGGTGAGATGATTGATGAGGCGCAGACAATGCTTGCGCCTTACCGCGATGCGCTGGACAGAGTTACCGATCTCGTCTTGCCAATGGATTCAAAAGAGACTGAAATTTTCGCAACGATTCACGCGGCATGGAATAATCTTATTCTTGATGATGTGGAGGTATCAGACGAGGCCGTCATCCATGAAGCCCGCGAAAACTGGCATACGGCCAAGATGGATATTCCCGTGTCAAAGTTCCGCGAGGCTATTCGGCAGATCCGCAAGGAAGGCTTCATTCCCGATGGCAGCGCCAAACGAGTTGGCGATGGTCAGGGGAGCTTGCTTTGATGGCTGTAAAGACCAATACGGAAATTCGAAAAGTGCCAGAAGTCCGAAGCTTGGGAAAACATGCATTGGGATTAGCTAAAATCGTTGCAGATAAAAGTTATCTTCCAGACCCCGATACGGTTCAACAATTTAAAACAGCAGTTTTCCCTTCGATACGAAATGCAAAGTTGCGCACAGAAGTTCATGAAGTCGAAGGTCAAAAGTTGCTTATGGACGATAATTTTATGCCACGATGGGCGTTGCTTTGGTCGCATGGAATTAAGGACACTGGTCATCCGAAAGGGTGGCTTTTTGCACATGTGTGGCCGTCTGTGAAAGACCCAGGCGCATTCACTCACCTTGCCAATTTAATTATGATCCCGGAGAGTTTTGCCAGCCTGACAGACAAAGACGGGCCTTTGACGACCTTTCTCCGACATCATGCGTGGTCAGTTTATGGCTGGAAGCCGCAGGGGATAACCGGTGAGCCAGAAAGACCCGATGGTTTTAAAAAAATCCGCTGGAACTATCTCCCTAAAATACAGTCCCCTGAGGATTTTGTTCGAGGTAGAGTTGCGACGCTTGATAACCGAAGAGTGAAGGGACTGAGGTCATTGATGGGAATTTCAAAGGAATCATGAACGAAGCCGAAACCCGAGCCGAGCTGATCGACCCCGCCCTGAAGGAAGCAGGCTGGGGTATGGTGGACGGCAGTCGGATCAGGCGGGAGTATCCCATCACGCAAGGACGCCTGATCGGTCATGGCAAGCGCGGGCAATCCCTGTCGGCTGACTATGTGTTGATCTACCGCAACAAGAAACTTGCAGTCATTGAAGCCAAACGCACAAGGCTTTCAGAAAGTGAAGGCCTGGGACAGGCCAAGGATTATGCCGGGCGGCTGCAGGTGCGTTACACCTATGCCACCAATGGCAGGAGTCTTTATGAAGTTGACATGAAGACCGGCAAGGAAGGCTCGATGGCGGGGATTGGGGCAATTCCAACACCGCAAGAACTTTGGGACAAAACGTTTCTTACCCTGAATGAGTGGCGAGACCGGTTTGCCGTCGTTCCCTTTGAAGACAGGGGCGGCACATGGGACCCGCGCTATTATCAGGACAATGCGATCGAGCGCGCCCTGGAGGCCATGTCTGCGGGCAAAGAGCGCATCTTGCTTACGCTGGCCACTGGAACCGGCAAGACGGCAATTGCCTTTCAACTCGCCTGGAAGCTTTTCCACAGTCGATGGAATCTGAGCCGGGAACCGAGCCGCCAGCCGCGCATTCTCTTTCTTGCGGATCGCAACATTCTGGCGAACCAGGCGTACAACACCTTTTCAGCTTTTCCCGAAGATGCGCTGGTGCGTATTGAGCCTGATGAGATCAAGAAGAAAGGCCGTGTACCGAAGAATGGCAGTATTTTTTTCACCATCTTCCAGACCTTTCTGAGCGGGTCGAACGATACGCCTTACTTCGGGGATTATCCGGAAGACTTTTTTGACTTCATCATTGTTGATGAGTGTCACCGGGGCGGGGCGCGGGATGAAAGCAGCTGGCGGGCGATCCTTGAATACTTCTCGCCCGCTGTTCAGCTGGGCCTGACCGCGACGCCCAAGCGCAAGGACAACGTTGACACCTATTCCTATTTCGGCAAGCCGGTCTATGAATACTCCCTCAAGGAAGGCATAAACGATGGCTTCCTGACGCCCTTCAAGGTGCGCCAGATCGCGACCACGATTGATGAATATGTCTACACATCCGATGATGAAGTACTGCAAGGCTTCACCGAAGAAGGCACACGCTACAGCGAAGATGACTTCAATGTTTCCAGCGGCATAAAGATTGAGGCGCGGGAGCGAAAGCGCGTCGAGATTTTCATGAATGAAATGGATCAAGG
>JAJFIN010000020.1 GCA_021774955.1 Alphaproteobacteria bacterium
CAATGCTTCACTGTAATCCCCATCAAGACACGCATTTTGGAATGATGCACATTCCGACGGTGCTACATTAGCGGTGACAGAGATGCATCCTCTACCTCCATGAGCCATGAATCCCAATGCCGTTCCATCTTCACCTGACAATTGGATAAATTCATCACCCATTGCCGCGCGCTGCAAAGACACTCTCGCGAGATCCGCAGTTGCATCTTTAACCCCGACAATGCGTGGTAGCGCATAAAGTCGCGACATCGTATCCACAGACATATCGATCACACAGCGGCCGGGAATATTATAAATGATGATCGGTAGGCCTGATTGATCATGAATTGTTTTGAAATGTTGGTAGAGACCTTCTTGGCTCGGTTTGTTGTAGTAAGGCGTAACGATCAAAGTAGCGTCCGCGCCTGCAGCCTCAGCACTCTTGGTGTGGGTTATTGCCTCTGCAGTGGAATTTGAGCCTGTTCCCGCAATTACCGGAACCCGCCCCGCGGCAGCTTCCACGCAAGCAGCAACAACATGGTCATGCTCTTCATGCGTTAAAGTCGGTGATTCACCCGTCGTACCGACAGGCACCAGCCCATGAGTGCCAGACGATATCTGCCATTCAACCAATTCTTGAAAACCAGTATCGTCGAAAAGACCGTCCCGAAACGGGGTTACAAGCGCAACGATCGACCCCTTAATTCGATCGAGTATCATGACTATCCTCTCAAATATCCGCAGAAACACTACTGATTGGAAAATTCACCTTGGTATGGAGCCCCACTTGTAAAGCGTCAACCCCCTGTTCGAAATGGTCAAATAATTGCAATAGCAATGTTCCGAGCGACTAGCTCTAGCCCAAAGCGGCACAGCAAGCTAGATTAACCATAAGACAGGACATGAGGACGGGTGTGGGCGTGCGTTGTGAGTTAGTACATCGCTCAAAAGGGCTTCGAACAGCGGGGAAATTGGCTCGGTCAGCGGTAAGTGTCGCTGTACTTTGCCTAGGCACCTTACTTGTGGCTTCTCCAATATCCGCAGCGCAAGATGCAACACTGGTTACTCCTCGTCCAAAACCCCCAGTTCCTCCCCCTTCAGCACTTGTTTCGGAATCTGACTTCTATCTAATCGAGGATGCTTTTGACGCAATAGATAGAAAGCGTTGGGCCAAACTCCGAAAAATCATACCGCAGATTGATAGCAACATCGCCAGCGATGTCCTCAAATGGCACTACCTAACAAGACGCGACACCGGTGCAAACTTTGACGAAATTGTTGGATTTGCGGAACAACACAATGATTGGCCGAATTTTGATCGTTTGCTTAAACGAGCCGAAGAGGCAATCCCTGACGACATGCCGCCACAGCAGGTAGTCGCTTGGTTTGCAGGTCAAGAACCAATCACCGGAGAAGGGAAAGTTCGCTTGGGAGAAGCTCTGTTGTCTCTTGGGCAGGAAGAATTCGGTAAAGTTTGGATTGAGCGTGCTTGGATCGACAACAACTTCACACTTAAGCAAGAACGCAAAATCCTTAAGCAGCATAAATCAAACCTTTCTGTTACCGCACATAAGAAACGCTTAGACCGATTACTATGGCATCGGCAACATGCGGCAGCTAGACGTGTCGTGCCGTTGGTTGATCGCGACCATCAGACTTTGGCCAAGGCAAGAATGCGGTTAGCAAGCAATGCCAGCACCCCAAAATCTGTTTTGAACATCGTCCCCAAACGTTTACATAATGATCCAGGTCTTCTTTATGAGCGCATTCGCGCAACACGTCGCAGAGGCCAAGACGAGGCGACACATTCTCTCATTTTCGCAGCGCCGAAGGATGCATCAAATCTTGTTCGCCCTGAACAATGGTGGATCGAGCGCCATCTTCAAATCCGAAAAACGCACAAAACCAAAGACTTTGACATTGCCTATAAATTGGCAATCAATCACGGCCTAAAGCGCGGAGCTGCTTTCGCCGAAGCTGAGTGGCTATTGGGTTGGATTTCTCTAGAATATCTAGGCGATGCAAAAACCGCGCACGACCACTTCGCCAAACTTGAAGACGGCGTATCCTACCCAATTAGCAAAGCTCGTGCCCATTATTGGAAAGGTCGCGCCACTGCAAAATCCGGACAAGTTAAAACGGCACGCGAAGAATTGCGCAAAGCAGCACAACATCCGTACACCTACTACGGTCAATTGGCGCTTTCACACCCACTTATTTCAGAATCTATGCTGGTCTTGCCGGAACAGCACCCCCCAAGAGCGCATTTAAAATGGGCATTCGAAGAACGCAGCCTCATCAAGGCCATACGTCTACTTGATGAATTTGGGCGCTCAAGAACTGAGCGGGCCTTTTTTTACAATCTGGGAGATCGATTGGATTCAGCAGAAGAATTTGCGCTCCTTGGAGATCTGGCGCTTGAACTCAATTATACAAATTATTCTGTACGCGTTGCAAAAAAAGCCATGCAGCACAACATCGCATTGGTTGACCACTCATATCCAATCCTTGAAGTGCCTGAATACACTGGTCGTGGAATAGCCCCGGACCCCGCACTTGTTTTTGGGCTGTCCCGCCAAGAAAGTGAGTTTAACCCTCGCGCAGTTAGCAGCGCTGACGCACGCGGCTTAATGCAGCTCTTGCCTTCAACGGCAAACATTACCGCGCGGAAGCACAAATTAGCTTACGAGAAAGCCTGGCTCTTGGATGAACCCACTTACAACACCTTGCTTGGCATGGCCCATTTGTCTGTTCTCCTGGAACGGATAGATGGTTCCTACATCATGACCATCGCTGCCTACAATGCTGGCGCCAGGCGCGTTGACCAATGGGTCCGTGACTACGGCGATCCGCGAGATCCAAAAATAGATCCGATTGATTGGGTGGAGAGCATACCGTTTAAAGAAACACGAAACTATGTTCAAAGAGTTCTGGAAAACACCCAGGTCTATCGAAACCGGCTTGCTGGTCAGAGCACACCACTACAAATACAAGCTGACCTTAGGCGGAATTCAAAATCACGACTGGCAAAAAAGATAAACGAAGGCCAACAAGCAAGCTTAGCCCCTTGAGTTCTTACCTAGCAGTTCTCAATGGATCGTCGCGTCTGCACGCTCAAGGTCTAGCAACGTATCACCTTGATCAGGGTCCGACACTTGGTCACTCGTTATGCAACGAGCCAGCGCCCGTGCACTCCATGTTGGAAGTGAACCGACTTGGTCTTCAAAAGATATATCCAATATCTTCTTGGTTTCAGAAATCGCCACAGGTGACATCTGAACCATATGATTTGCCAGTAAGTTCACACCAGCCTCAAAGTCGCGCGTGTCCAACACATTGGTCACAAAACCAATAACAAACGCTCTGTCGGCTGAAATGACCGCTCCTGTGAGTGCCATCATGCGGGCGTGGCTTTCGCCAACAAGGCGAGTCAAACGCCGCACGGCCATGCCGTTTGGTACCAAGCCAAAATTCATTCCTGTGAGCCCAAACCGTGCACCCTCGCAAGCGATGCGCATATCGCAGTGAAGAGCTAGCTCAAGTCCAATTCCAAAACATTCACCCGAAATTGATGCAATGGTTGGTCGGTCAAGCGATGACAACAGTCCATAAACCTCAGAGCAGAGTTTAGAGAGACGTTGGGCTTCAGCCAACGACATACCACTTACCTGCTCAACGTCGGTCCCAAAATCAAATCCGCTTTCACCGATGTTCAACACTATCACGTTGATAGATGCATCCCGGCGAACTTTTTCTAACCAGGTTGCCAACTCTTCCATCACTGCGAGTTGAGAAACCGGCTGCCCACCTGGGGCATCCAGACGAAAAGTTAACATTCGGTCTTGGCGATTAACAGATAGATTGGAACGAGAAACTTCTAAGTCACTGCCCGAACTCATGGCGACACCATCACTTTACTCAAATACGCTGGGTCTAGGTCTCGACTCCTTCGCCCGCTCACGAACGGACAGAATGCATTACAACGATGAATTTTGCCTTAGCGACCATACTTAACGACACCGCTAAATTTCATCTCAATTGCAAAATGGTAAGTGATTGATTCTTTGGGGTGTTTTTGAAGCTAAGTGCCAAATTAACAAGTGCTTAAGGTTAAGCACTTCGGATGATCAACCATCTGCAGGCACACCAAATCCCAGATCGAAAAAATCAGGGCCTATACGCTGGCCGATTGCTGTAATGGTGTCATCTTTGAGCTCCGATCGAGTGCTGGTTTCGATAGCCAAACCGACAACGCGATGGCCATCAGACGAATTGTTTTTCAACGGTAATATTGTTGATTCAACGTCGGAAAATACGGCCGATTGAAGTGATCCCAGCAGGACAACACGCATGCCACATCTTGCCGCCAACAGCTTTTTTATATCTCGCACTGTCTCTTCTACAATTTCCGGTGTCGCTAACTCATCGTAGCTATGCCCCGTCATTTCTTTACCCACGCGCGTGACAATACGAGGTCCGACATAGCGAAACACTAGCCGATCATCATTTTCCAAATCGTAGATGAATGCCGAATGCAGGAGATCGGGAACTTCAGAAAGGTCCCAATTGTTCGCCTCAGGGATATCTCCTCCCTCGCAGCAAGAGAACCAGAACTCGACAAACTTCTTGGTCTCCGGCACCAAAAACTCAGGGAGGTTAGTTATCGCATTCTCTTGAGCATTGGAGGACATCAAAATCCCACCAGTTAAGGTCGCTGAATCAATAAACTTGATACTAGTCGATCTGCAGCGATGAATACATCAGAACCTATTGGACAATCAAATTGAGCCCAAGCCTTTGTTTGCGCGCACTATTGAATAGAAAGCAGCCTCACAATTTCAGTCTATTCAACACTTGGACGTCTAGTTGAGTCTGTAATTACTCGCCATGGGGATGTTTCCAATCGTTGACCGGTTTACTCTCACGGGTTCCTTCTTCTTCTGTTTTTGCAATACATGCTCCATCACCTTCTGGTTAGGATCGAGATTCCTTTTTATCTCTTCAAGCATTCCGGACCGTTTCGCTCCGAGGCGGTTAAAGATCGATTGGCTTTTTTCCGGCTCAGCCGGTGAAAAACCCAATCCTTGAAACATCCCATACAGAATATATTGGTAATTATCACTGTTAAAGCAAACAATGTGACTGTCAAAATCATAATCGTTTGGCGCATCATTTTGCCAAGTGTTCAGAAGTTTTTGCAAGCTGGGTGCAATTGTTTCTGGATTTCGATTGTCAATCCAAAACTGAGAATCCTCCCGCGAGGACAAACAATAATGCGCTTTCACAAAGTCAACGATGTTCTCAAAATGCCGCGCCATCAATGCATTAAACTGGGTTTCCACTTCATTGCCTTGCACGTACCGAGAAAGGGATTGCGCAATAAGCCACAGCGCCATTTCAACGAGATAGATGCCTGTTGATTCCAGAGGTTCGATAAATCCAGCTGACAAGCCCACGGCAACACAATTTCCACGCCAATGTTTGCGTTGATATCCAACACGCATATCCAGTTTTTTTAAATCGATATCGACACGATCGGTACCAACATAGTCAGCGAGTGTTTTCTCTGCGGTTTCTTCTGATGTGTGATTGCTTGAGTAAACGTAGCCAATACCCCGTCGATCGTGCAAGCCGATATCCCAGGTCCAGCCAGCTTGATGAGCAGTTGATGTTGTAAACCCCTTTAT